>JAKARU010000032.1 GCA_021819225.1 Thermoplasmata archaeon | reverse complement strand
CTTGCGAGTATTTTCTTCCCGTCAACCTTTTCGCACACGTATGCCCTACTGCTTATCTTCCTTGGGCTGGTTGTGGGGGCAATTGCGAGATTCATTGGATCGATAATCCTTGGAAATTTCCTTGGAGACAAACTGGGAAGAAGAAAGATGCTTGTCTATTCCATAATGGGATTTTCCGTGTCGTCCTTTTTCATCGGTTTTCTTCCAGTTTATTCCCAGGTTTCCTACCTTGCACCTGTGCTCCTTTATTTTATTCTTTTCATAGTGGGACTTTTTGCCGGTGCTGAGTATTCGGGAGGCGCAACACTCTCCATGGAAGCCGTCCCGCAGAAGGCAAGACTTCCGGTGGGTGCTTTTGTACAGAGTGGCTACGGTGTTGGGTTCTTCATAATGCTACTTGTACTCGCTTATCTAAAATCTGTTTTTGGAATTGCGCAGTATGATGATCTTGTGTGGAGAGTCATGTTTTTCACAACTATAATCCCTGGAATTGTGGCGCTCATCATAAGGCTCTTCACCACTGAGAGCGAGGTATTTGTTGATATGAGTGAAAAAAATGAAATAGAAAATGTACCCGCCAAGGGCATATTGAAACAGATAGACTCAACCGTTGCCTCCTTTATCCTTCTCACAGGCCTTTTACTCCTCAACAATGTTACATTAAGTTTCTATCCAACTTTCCTCGGGGATCTATATGCATCACTTGCCAACAGCCCTCTGATAGATGACTACAATGCAGAAATCAACCTGATATCCCTTGTCGGAGTGTGGATCGGAGGAATAGTTGCATATTTCATATTCAGGAGGAAATTAACCCTTGGAGTGTATTCTGTTATATTCATAGTAATATTATATCCAATATATCTCCTGACCACTTCCAATACCCTCTTCTTAACTCTGGCGGCCTTCTCTGCAATTGCTTTTGTTGAAGCCGCCATCTTTTCAAGTATACCTGCTTATCTCGCAGAGATTTTCAGCAAATCCCACAGGACGACAGCAATGGGAACCATTTACAATGGTGCCGCAATACCAGCAAGTTTTGGCATATCGGCCATATACTTCATAAGTTCGTTTCATTCTGTATCGATGTCAGCAGCTTGGTTCCTGATCATGGTGGTTAGCTCCATTCTCCTGATTCTCGGTATAGTACTGTCATCTGAGACAGGGATTGGAGGGAAAGATCCAATTACAAAATGAATCCTGACGCTTGCAGGACTCATTCCATTCCTATTTTTTAAAAGGTGCAGATGGAATTTGAGCATTTTTCCTCAATATCTTAAAATCCTTTCATTTAATTCTGGCTTCATGAGTGAAATAGAGAAAATAGTACCCGAGAAAACAGCACTGGTGATCATAGATTTACAGAAGGGAATTGTAATGATGGATGCGAAACCAAATCCCGCAAGCGAGGTAATAAAGAACGCATCAATTCTCGCATCCAGATTCAGGGAAAAGCACATGATTGTTTTTCCGGTACACGTCATTTCATCACCGGAGACCGGGTTACATCCGAAGAGTGACAGCAATATGCTCAGATCAGGACCAATGCCTGATGACTGGGCTGATTTTGTGCCTGAGTTAAATGTCTGCAGTGATGATGTGGTAATCACAAAAAGACAATGGGGGGCTTTCTACGGTACTGAACTTGATCTTCAGCTAAGGCGCAGGGGAATAGATACAATTGTACTTTGCGGCATAGCGACAACATATGGGGTTGAAAGTACAGCCCGTTTCGCCTATGAATATGGGTATAACCAGGTATTCGCCTCCGATGCAATCAGTGACATTTCTGAGGAAAGCCATAATGTTTCGGTAAATCATGTGCTCAAAAGGATTGGAAGAGTCCTGACAACTGAGGAAATTATAAAATTGCTTTAACTTGTATACTGCCCAACTATTAATTATTCAGATATATTTATATGGGTTATTTTTTTATCCCTATATGGACAGTATTGACTCGACAAGCGGAATGCAAAAGGTTCTGAACACGGGACCCGACTCCAATAGCATAGCATCCTATTACCTCCTTATCGGGATAGGAGTCCTGATAACTGTTGTCCCCATTATAGGGCTTTTAGGATATTTTATAGTTTTTATAGCTTTCATCCTTCTTTTCCTTAAGAGACACGCTATGGGTGACCTCCAGCGCAGGTTATTAACCTTTGATATTGTGATTTTCATAGTTTCCCTGATAGTAATCATGGTCGGGTTTGTGGCCATTATTTTTACCACGATATTCAGCCAGACATTCCCATCAGGCTCAAGTAGTTCTTCGGTGTCACCAGCACTGATTGGTTCAATTCTAGGTGATTTGATGGGTCTCGCTATAGCCATAGAGATAGTCCCCTTCGGGATATGTTACCTGCTGATGGGCGTTGGTATTGTCGAGGATATTGAAAGAAGGATATTCTCACTCCTGATTCTCGCAGGGATTGCTGTTTCTGTAATTGGAACTTATATCAGTATTTCAGGGATCAACATAACATCCATTGTTCAAAATTCATCGAATGGCACTTCCATAAACTCTACCGGTACCATAGACAGCGGCATATATGGATCTGTAACACCCTTCGGCATTGCCAGGGTGGTCCTAATCGGCGTTGCGTTCATATACCTGTGGAAGGTCGTAAAGGAGGGCCACGGGGATATCCAGAACATTACATCCCTGGGCAGCTCAGGTGAACCATATTAATTACATCATTTTCCTTTTTCAAGCAGTGTTGGGAAAATCGAATTTTTAGAGTTTCCAAGATTTTCTTGTCTTCATGGAAATTTCCATGGTTTAAACTAATTTATTTATCACTCTCATTCAAATGATCCTTCCCTGTTTTCCTTACTTCATCAAGGACTTCACCATTGTCAAGACCTGTAACGTCCCCGGTCTCTGCATTCAGGAATGCTGATTTTAGAAGTCGCCTCATGATTTTTCCATTCTTTGTTTTCGGGAGAGAATCTATACAGAAAACATATTTCGGCCGGAATGACTTACCCAGAAAATTTTCAACGCTTTTGTATATGTTGCTCTTAACCTTTTCATCGTTCGCCCCAGTGTAAAATATCACCACGGCTTCACCCTTTATCGGATCCGGAATACCGAAACTGGCACTTTCAACAACTCCCTCCACCCTGTTGGAAGCATCTTCAATTTCACCTGGCCCCAACCTCTTTCCAGCTACCTTGATCACATCATCAGATCTTCCGAGAAGTGTGAAGTAGCCTTCATCATCCTGTATTGCCCAGTCTCCCTGTACCCAGTAGCCCCTGAACTGGCTCCAGTAGGTGTCAATATATTTCCTTTCATCCTTCCAAATTCCTCTCGTCATTGACGGAAGATGCTCCCTTGTTGCAAGGAGTCCAACTTCATTTACGACTTCCTTTCCGTCCTGGGAAAGAACGGTAACATTCATTCCAAGTCCTCTGTATAAACACCTTGGTTTTAGAGGGATTACAGGAGTGGAGGCTACAAAACAGCCTATTATATCGGTTCCTCCAGAAACATTGCATATGGGAATTTCTTTCCTGCCAAATTTCTCAAAGAGATACATCCATGATTCAGTGTCCCAGGGCTCTCCTGTAGATGCAAATGCTCTGACACCCCTGAACACCCTATCAACACCCTTCGACTTTGCCGTTCTTACAAATGTGGGAGAAAGCCCAAGGACCGTTACTTTATTTCTTTCAGCCATGTCCCAGACTCTTTCCATGTTGGGATAATCCACGGCGCCAGGATAAATAAATACTGAGGCACCTATGCAGTTTGCCCCAATAATTTCCCAGGGCCCCATCATCCAGCCGAGATCTGTTATCCAGTAAATGGTCCCATCCTCCTTCAGGTCTGTATAATAGTATACCTCCTTCGTTATGTTTACAAGTGCGCCACCATGAACGTGGACTGTTCCCTTTGGTTTGCCAGTTGTTCCTGATGTGTAAAGCATAATTGCCGGATCCTCAGATTTAGTATGTACGCTGCTGACGTAATGACCCCCATCAAGAAGATTGCCAAAATTATATTTCCATCCTTCTCCTCCAACAACAATCAGCTCCGTATTCTTTATGTCTTTAATGGACTCTGCCATTTTTATGTTCTTTCCCTTTCTTGTGTAAGAATCAACTGTAAATATGAACCTGATATCTGCGTCTCCTGCCCTCACCTCCACACTCTCCTTTCCGTAACCTGAGAACATGGGAACCGCAACAGCTCCGATGCGCATTATTGCATACATTGCTATTATTGCCTCGGGAATCATGGGCATGTATATCCCCACCCTTTCACCCTTTTCTATGCCAAGGTCGATGAGGGCTCCCGCGAGTTTTCCTGTTTTTTCATCGAGATCCCCGAACGTAAGGCTACCCCTGACGCCTTCCTCAGTCTCCCACTTGACCGCATCTTTCTTTCGCTGCTTATGCCTTTCAACACAGTCAAATGAAATGTTTATCTCACCACCAGTGAACCATTTGGTAAATTCCTTTCCACCCTCTCTATCCCTCACTTTTTCATATTTTTTAAAAAACCAGATGCCCATGTGTGTTACAATACCATCATAAAACTGTTCCATGTTCTTATCGGCATAATCATAAAGATCCGTGAAGCTGTCCAGATTAAGATACCGTCTGAGTGAATCAAGATTGCTCTTCTCGATTGACTCTTTGGTTGGGAAATAAACAAATTCATCCTCACTTTCCATAATGGGATAACCAAATGATCTATAATTTAATTATTCAATTTAAAAACTGTTTGGCTTCAAAAGATTGTGTGTGTGATCTGACATCACCAGGCTAAATATTTCTATACAGTGATGATCTAAGGCTTCATTGAATGGAAGCATATATGAACGGGAGCTTGTAGGAATTCTCTCTGGAAACAGCAAGATTATTGAGAGGATAAGCAAGAAGATGGACTTCCTGGCCAGGGAATCCCTTGAAGATCTGATAAAATATCCTTTCTATGTAACAAGGGCGGCCGGATCGAAGGGAGCAGATCTTGTTGCAGTGAGATTTGACATTACTTTTGTCATAGAGATAAAGAGTTCTGTGAGTGATGTACTAGCCTTTTCTGCATCTTCAGGAAAGAACCAGGAACAGGCAGAAAGACTTGCTGAAAAATGTAGCAATGCTGGCCTGTTTCTTACCTACGGATTCAGGTTGAAAAACGCTGTTGGCGATCCCTGGAGAATATTCAAGGTTCCTGGGGAACCTAAGGGAAGATTCAGAAATATTTATTCTATAATACCGGGAATTGAAATAAGCAAAAATGAAAATTTCGTTATGAAATGGAAGAATGGCCTTCCACTCCACGATCTTCTTTCCTATCTGAAGGAATCACATTGACTGTTTTATTCCTTTTTCGAATGCTTCCATTCCCTCATCTATCTGTTCATCCGTTATGATTAGAGGAGGAATGAGCCGGATAGCACTCTCGCCTGTTCCGAGTACAATCACTCCATTCTTGAAGGCATTCATTTCGACTGAGTCCCTGAATTTTGCAAACGGCTCCTTGCTCCTTCTGTCCTTTACAAAGTCCACAGCCTGCATCAATCCTATTCCTCTCACGTCTCCGATCACATCATACTTCTCCTTAAGTTCCTCCATCCTCTTCCTGAGATGAAGCCCCCTCTTGGCAGCATTTTCAACAGCGTTCTCCTTCTTCATTGCCTCTATTGTTGCAGAGCATGAAACTGATGCAAGGAGATTCCCGCCATATGTATTTGAGTGGAGACCCTGTTCAGGAAAATCAATCTCTGACTTAATAACCACTGCCCCCATTGGTATTCCATTTGCTATGGCTTTTGCGAGCGGTATGATATCAGGTTCAACCCCAAAGTGTTCAGATGCAAACCATTTTCCGGTTCTTCCAAAGCCTGCCTGAACTTCATCCATTATAAGAAGCATGTCGTTGTCATGAGCAAGTTTTATCAGCTTCTTATGGAAGTCCATCGGAGGGACTATATATCCCCCCTCTCCCTGGATTGGTTCAGCCATAATTGCTGCAACATTTTCAGGAGGCATGTACATCTTTAAAGTATATTTCTCAATGAAGTCGAGAACTGCGTTTGTCAGTTCTTGAGGGTGCTCATATCCATCTATTCCGAAGACGTTCCTATAAGGATTGGGAAAAGGTACATGTTCCACCCCGGGCATCGTCGGGAAAAGCCATTTCTTCTGGATACCTTTGGAAGCGGTAAATGAAAGAGAACCCTGGGATCTCCCGTGAAATCCACCGATGAAGCTTATGAACTGCTGTTTTTTCTTGTTCACCTTTGCAAATTTTATGGCAGCTTCATTACTCTCTGTTCCACTGTTTGTGAAGAAGACCTTTTTTGAGAACCTGCCAGGAGTTATTTCCTCAAGTGCTCTGGCTGCGTCTACCTGTTCCCTGTAATAGAAATCAGTACCTGCGAAATGCCATAGTTTCCATAGCTGTTCCTGTACTTTCCCGGTTATGTAAGGGTGGATGTGTCCCATATTGCTTACACTTATACCAGCTGCAAAATCAATAAACACGTTGTCATCTACATCCTCTACGTATACTCCTTTCCCCCTTTTTGCTACAACAGGGAGCGACTTTGTACTTGTAGCCAGATACTTTTCATCATCTGCCACTATCTTCTTTGCATTTGGTCCAGGGGGAGTTACTTTTATTCTGACTCCCGGCTTGAAACTTTCTTCATAATTTTCCTGCATAAAATCACCTTATTAACTATGTGTACTGTAAATATATAGATTATGCAATGAAAATCGAAAATGAAATACGAAAATCGTAACAATCATCATGCATAGAAATTTATCATTAAAGGAATTACACTTCCAATGGAAAGTGGTCCCGAAATAAAACTCATCAAAGAATTTTATAGAGATGAGGTTACTGACAGAGAGTTTTACAGGAGGCTTTCTGTAAGGATAAAGAACGATAAGATAAAGAAGAGCCTGAAACATCTTTCAGAGGTTGAGGATTATCATGCGGATTACTGGGCGTCAAGATTATCTATGCTAGGCCAAGAGAGCAAACAACTTTTTCCTTACAGGTTCAAATTAGTATTGCTTCTTTTTGTTACGAGGATAATAGGTTTGAATCTGACCATAAATCTGATGGAAAGGGGCGAGGTCGAAAGTATCATAAAGTACAGGGAATTTTTGAAACGAATAAATGACAGTGAGCTCGCGGAAGGACTCAACAGGATAATAGAGGATGAAATCAGTCATGAAAATCTTTTCAATGACATGAATGAAAGGAGGGAGAAATTCCTGGACAGGATACAGTCTTTCATATATGGCATGAGCGACGGTCTGGTGGAAGTCCTGGCAGCCATTGCAGGACTGACTGCCATCATACAGAACAATTTCATCATAGCTATGAGTGGCCTCGTTATAGGTATAGGAGGGACTATAAGCATGATGCTTGGTGCTTATCTTTCCAAGGCTTCTGAAAGCGAGTTCAGGATATCCACAATAAAGAGGGAAATGCTTGTTGATGAAACAGTGGAAGGATCGAAAAAGTCTGAGATAAATGCGCAGGCAGGCAGATCTAAGGATTCAGCCGTGACAACAGGTCTTTCCTATGTGTTTGGAGCTATATTCCCGATAGCCCCGTTCTTGTTTCCGCTTGGCTTTTTATCACTGCTCATAGCAGTTGCCCTGGTGGCCATAGTACAGGCAATCAGCAACGGTCTGATTGCCATTGCACTGAATACCTCAATATTGAAATCATCCTCACGGGCTGCACTGCTCTCCCTCCTGGCTGCGACAATAACATTTCTGGTGGGATTTGTTTTTCATACATACTTCCATCTTTACATAACATGAGGGGAGAATTACCAAAATTTTTCATACATCGGTGCCTGGCACAACTTTGTGTGGTAATATGAAGACAGCCATCGTGATATGTGTTCAACCTTGTGGGTGGTTTTTGGGATAAAGATGAATTCATAATATTTGAAAACTATTATAAGTTGAAAAACATTCTTTTATTACGGAAAGAATCAGATCG
>JAKARU010000031.1 GCA_021819225.1 Thermoplasmata archaeon | reverse complement strand
TTAATTCAAGGCAGGTTGTGAAAAAAGACTTCAAGTGAGGATCAGAGCGTTCTGAGAATTATCTCCTCAAGCTCTTTCCTGAAGGTTTCAATTATATCTTTTGTCGCCACATCCCTTACAGATTCTGGTGCACTCAGGAATCCTATCTTTGCAGTGATCTTGGCCATTTTTGCCATGGAATCGTACTGCATGATCTTTGCCTCCAGGAATCCCTCCACAATGGAGGCCAGTTCCTTCTTTAAATCAGGATTCTCGTTCAGTTTTTTCTTGATATATTCCTTGATAAGATCCTTGATAATTTCCCTGATGGATTCGAAATACATTTCCTCTGAAGGAAGACTCCTCATGACCTCATCGAGGTATTTTCTAATATCATCAGCCATGTTATGTGAGTATGTAAGCATAAATAAAGATTCATTAACTTGTTTGTAAATGGAGGATGTTTTGTTATTATTAGTGTGCATAATTTCTTCTTTAAGATCTTATGAGCATATTGCAATAAGCGCACTTTCCTATTCCTGGCTGCACTTGGGATTAAAGATACTTGACAATAAATTAGAGATAAACTACTTGGAATAAGCATGGAATCATTATGAATGACTTTGATTTGTTTCTAGTGAACAAGATCATAAATACATGAAAATTCTTGAATTATTATATCTACAGTAGTTTTGCATGTAAATATTTATAATATGTATTGGTATTCAGCCAACGTTGGTCGAGCATAAGCTCCCATATGAGCATATATCCGCAAGATTCAGGCAACTAAATCTATGGATCTGCAGGTTGCTCAAGCTTGAGGTGAAATATTGAAGAGAAGTTCTAGGGACTGGAAAAAACGCGGTAACATGCGATGGAAGTGGAGAAAGAAGAGAATAAGAAGACTAAAGAGACAGAGAAAGGCCAACAAGAATTAGGGAGCATGGGGTAATCAGGCATCCTAATGGGCTCCAGTCAGGTTTTGATTAGAACTGGGTCATCTGATTCGTGATGATTGACTGGAACTATGAACCGGGAAGAGACCCGCAGATCTGGGTTCAAATCCCAGTGCTCCCATTTTTTTAAATCCCTTTTCACCACGATCAATTCTTCCATTTTTCCCTTCATATTGCTGCCTCCGCTTCTAATAGAAAAAATCCGGGGATTTGCACCCTCCTGTACATTTTGTAAACCTCGTCCTGCACGTCTTCCGTACGTATGTGGGTGTAAATCACCGTGGACGATATGTCCTTGTGTCCAAGATAGACTTGGACCTTCCTTAAGTCCAGCCCGCCTTTAAGCAGGTTTGTGGCGCAGAAATGCCTGAGTGCATGTGGATGGAGTTCAGGCACACCCGATCTTCTTCCGCACTCCTTGATCTCCTGTGATATAAGTTATGGTGTGGTTCTGCCCTTGTCCCCGGTAAGAAATGCATGGCTGTCTGAACTTATCCTGTACTTCGCTATGTATTCCCTGATGGCGTTCATGGTAAGGTCGGAGAATGCAACGTTCCTGTTTGCCTCATTCTTCGAGGAGCGCACAAACATGCCATGGGATGAAATATCCACCAGATTGGCCCTTGCAAGCTCTGAAACACGCAATCCCCCCTCTGCAAGCACCCTAACCTCCACGTATATCCTGGACCACTTCCTCACATGGGCCTCCTGCTTTTTCCAGTCCCTGATTTTCCTGTCCCTTTCCGCATCAGAGGTCTTGATTATGGATGCGAACTGCTCTGCAGGGATCTTTTGGATCGTACTGCCCTAATCCTCGGGTTCAACTCAGGGATGAGGGTATCAGAGATAACTCATATTGATGTCGGCATGATAGATTTTGAGAATGAGAGAATAAAGATCTGGGATGAAAAGAAGGATCGATACCGTGTTGTTTACCCGGGTAAAGTGGCCATGTCTATGATCTCGCTTTACATGAAAGAGAAAAACATCAAGGGGCCCAGGCTATTTGACTTAAACGAGAAAACACTTGAAAGGCATTTTCAGAAATTAACCTCCTCTGCTTTGAATGATAAACGTTCCTGGCATACAGTGAGGCATACGTACATCACAATATGCAGCCGCAGGCGTATAGACCATAAGATCATTATGGAAAATACAGGCGATTCACTTCAAACCATCATGCGTGTCTATAATAACCCGAGTCCAGAAGATATGAGGATTAATGCCTTGGACATCGGAAGAGAACTTAACTAATTCCTTTTCTCAAGGGTTTATCAATAATTGATACTGCAGTAACAAAAAATATTATGGATTTTCGTTTCATAAAAAATGTTTATATTTAGATCCAGAGTGAAAGGGCCCAAATTAAAAGTGCAAGAGACAGACCAAGGCCTATGAAACCAGCGGCACCGGTATATGGGTTTCTTTTCTGTTCATACCTCTGCATATTAGATTATTCCTTGCATATAATTAAAATTTGCCCTTTGTAGACCAATCCAGTATGTAAAGTATTGAACCCACTACTGCTGCTATTGCAACAAGTGTCCACCACATTCCTGCAGCTCATGCATGTCCAGGATGAATTCCATGTCGTAGTAGAGCCTCACGCCTCCGAACTTTTTCACCAGGTATTCGGGTACAAAATATGGGAAATAGTTCATCGATGCCATCAATGGATCAGTTTCCTCTTCCTGCCCGATCATTTCCTGAACCCCCTTTTCTCTGTGTTCTTCACGTGAAAGATCCTGTTATATTTCTCATCCATCGGGATGGATATCCTCAGCTGGATGGGATTGCTGGAAATCCTGAAACAATCCTTTGGATGCCTGGATTCCCACCTTATGAGTTCATCGTTTGCCTGGACAAAATCGTCAAAGAACAGCCAGGAAACCTTTTCCGGAGAGACGATCTCACCATTCATCCCATCCATGTACCTATCGAGCCTTGTCTGAGGGTCAGGGATCTGCCTTAGGTCGAAGGTTTCCATCATTCAACCTCCCTAATATGATCTGAAAAAGTTGTAGAATCTGAAATATTACACAGTTCGATTGCAACATGTTCTGGAAACCCTGAATTAACGAGCTGGAAAAACAAGAAACCTTTATCAAAATCCCAGTGCTCCCACTCCCTGCGACTCCCCGTTTTTCCTTTTTATAATTTTGTTATCACTATAACTGATTCAATAAAATTGATTTTCCAGAACAATGCTGTACAGATGAAAATTGTTATCCATGGGCCATCATTGTTAAAACGAAAATCGCTATATTTATTAATATCTGTCTTGTATACAAATAATGGAATCACTGTATGAAAGATACTTCAATTCTTTGATTCCATATGTTATTATATATAATAGGGAATTCCAGAAAAATTTACAAGCTACAGTACTTAAAAATAGATTTTCAGACATATTATCATCTAATCTAAAAATTAAAGGATTTGTGGAGATTGGAAAAAAAATTGTTGAGCGCAGAACATTTGAAACATCATTATCTGACAATGAGCAGTGTGTTGACGAGCAGCTCAATAGTGTAAAATTCTCCATGAAGAATTCACTGGAGAACTCTTTTTTTTTCCGACCGATGCTAATTCTTATTTTTCTTAGGCTCTTTGGAAAAGGAAAGGTCTCCCAGATTAAGGAAGAGATCCCGTGCTCATTCAATGATCTGAAAGAACTTGAAGAAATGAATCTGATAACTCAGAAAATCGATGAATCAAATGGGAAAAAGGAAAACTATGTGATGCTTACCGAGAAAGGAGAGGAAGTCCTTTGTAAGATTGATGAAACTGAGAAAATTGTGAAAAGGTGAGAAGATAAAATGACAGAATTTAAATCGACAAAAAAACCATTAAATCTAATAATAAAAATGAGGCATGGCTCAAATGAAAGAGAGGAAATATTCCTGAGGCGCTTTTCTAATCTGGACATAGAATGGATGGATGTTCCTTCTATCCGAGAAGTCTCCACGCTCAAAAACGAGATAAAAAAAGGTGAATGGAAATTGAAGATCAAAACGCCTTTTAGTTCTCATATGGTTGTTTGTGGGAAGTGTTACAACAAATTTAAGACTACAAATCAAAGAGCGTACCTATTGTATAGATGGAGGGACACTTTTGACAACTGATGTAAGTAGTTTGAGATGCTACTCCAGCTCTTCTGAGAGTTTTCCTATAATCCGTGTTCTAGGAGGAAATCCTGCACCAGGATTTCTTTTTCTTGTTTGCGAGAGTGCTATTACTAAACATGTTAACAAAATCACTGTTGAAAGCAGCAGAACAGGTACTTCATATGAATTTGAATATTCAGCTGAAATTGATTCTGTAAAGAGTTTGGATAATTCATACAAAGATATGCTTAATGATTATCCCATTTATCTATTGAATAATTATGTAGCTGTGAAGAATTCCTATGTTCTTGGTTCAAAAATAGAGATGGCAGCAGGAATTAGATTTATCATAGAGCAATTTATATATAAAGTAGTTGCCAATGGAGCAGGATTATCGAATAAAGCAATGCGATCCATCGGCGTTGAAAAATGCATAAAGATTTTAGAAAATTCTAATGATGTCTCTACAAGCGCTCCAAACACAGAGCAAGCAATCTCAAACTGGACTCAGACACAAAAAGCAATGGGAAAAATGCCGAATACAGAATCCCTTGTTAAATTCCTTGAAGCCTATGACACGACTTCAGATGAACTGCATGATGGTTTAAAATCGCGTGGAGTGTTATTTGATGCTTTTAAAGATACCATGATTTTTCTACTAGAATTCTATAATTTAAAAAACGAATGGAGGGAGTAAATTGGAACAGGAAGAATTTACTGGAACGTTTCCTTTACAAATATCACCGAAAATCATTCAACACATTTCTTCAAGTATGTATAGGAGTCCTTCCAGCGCAATTAAGGAGTTATTAATTAACTCATTTGACGCAGATGCAACTGAAGTAGAGCTTATTTTTTCATTTGATAAAAATGATCAAGGAAAACCCAAACTTAAGGGGATAGAAGTCAGAGATGATGGATCCGGTATGGATGGCCAACAACTAAGAACGATATTCTCTGAGATCGGAGACAGCCTTAAGAGTAGAATAGGATCCGATCCTAATGCCGACCTTTTAACGGAAAAATTCAAAAGACCCTTAGTTGGCAGGTTAGGCATTGGAATATTGGCAATCGCTTCGTCTACATCTTCATTCGAGGTAATCACTAAAAAGGCAGATTCAGAAGATGAATTTGTTGCTGAAATTTCTATAACACAATTCGACAAGGCAATTGAAAAAGTTGCCGCTATTGAAAATTTCCCTATGGGAAAGGTTAAGATTATCAAGAACCATTCTAGTAAGACTCAAAAAGGTTACACAAGAGTTGTAGTAAGTGAGTTTAAGCCACCTTTTATGGCTCTAATAAACCACGATGTTGATAAAACATTCGTCTTTAAGGAAATATGTACTCCTGATGATACCGGTACATTTGATTGGGAGAAATACTTCAAGGCTTACTTAAACGAATTTTACGACAATGAAAGGATATCTAAAATGGAAGAATTGGATAAAGCAATAATCCAATTAGGTAACATTGTTCCGGTAAGATATCTTAGTGATGGCCCAGTAAGAAGTATCTTCAAATATGATGGAAAGGAATACAAAATTCTTAACGCAGAGGGACCAGTGATAAAAAAAATAAAAGAAGATCTTGAAAAATACAATTTTAACGTTAAAGTTTCCATAGATTACAATTCAAACAACTTCCACAATTCATTTTATATCTTTAAACCCCAGTTATTTCCAACTGAAAATTTACTAAATGAATGGAAAAATAGCGGTAAGAATATTGACCAATTGAAACCAAATATCTTCGAGTTTTCACATAAAAATGACATTGGAACAAACGGAGCTAAACACGAGATTGAAATACGAGGATATGCATATCATCAAAATTCAAGAATAAATCCTAGAGAGTTTAGAGGGCTTTTATATAGGGTTTACAATGTAACAATAGGAGAGGAATATAAGGATGACTTAAGGCTCTATAGTAATAATCCAATCGCTTTGCACCAGACTTCAATTGAAATTTATTTAGACAAAGGCTTCCAATCCGTAGTTAACATTGACCGTGAGAGTTTCTACCAAGGGGGAGATGCTTTTCAATACTTAAAGGCATACTTGGAGCACACTTTATCTGGAGGTGATAAGTTTCTAGAGGATGTAATGAACGACACTATAAAAATTCTTAGGGACATTGCTAAAGATAACACATCTCCATCAGAAAAACGCCCTCCACAAGTTTATGAGATGATTGCAAATGCATTCAATAAAACCAATAATAATACGATCCTGTCTCAAATTAAAAAAGATATGAAAGAAGGGCTTTCTTCTAAAAGATATGCATCCTCACAACATAAGATGAGTGACCCAGTGTTAAAATACGTTCAGAAAAAAAATATTGCGGAAAAATCCTTGGTCATTCCTGGAGAAGATTCGGAGACAGCAAACCTGACAGTAGATAAAGGAATTGCCATTTACAAACTTCCTTCAGTAAAATCTAGAAATAAGTCACTCTTTGAAGAGGTTGTAAAATTTACCCTTCTCTCTATAATGAAGGATGGAGAGTCCAGTCTTAACAAGGATCAAATCGAACTGTTGGTTGAACTGATAAATACATATTCTTAAAAAAATAAGACGAAATATCAATACCCTTCATATCTACTGGACCTAAGAAGCACTTCACAACGCTCTATCTCTGGATCGGTAATAAGTTCTAATCCTACATCTTTCTCCAATGAAAGTAGCTTTTCAAGGATAGTGATTCTGAATTTCTTATTGAGACGCCCCTTTCTTCCATCTTTTCTTATGTATCGGTTTTCAGGTTTCAACTTTTCTTCTTGTATCCACTCTCTGAACTCCAATAATTTTGTGATTACAGGGTTCCCGGCTTTGGCAAAGGAGATCATGGTTTTGTCTCTCATTACTACAGTACACATCCAGCAACCGAATCTCATGGAAGTATTCCCATAGAGGTCTATCACGTACTGGGTCTCAGGGATGACTTTCCTTGCAGGCATCATAAGGAAATACCACACTTCTTCAGCACTCCAGTGAATGATAGGTGCAGCAACATCTATCCCCTTCTGGTTTACCCACACATCACTTCCACACTCATTGGCCCCACCATTCAAGCAAGAACTCTTAAGCCTTATATCCCTCTGTTGGCTTTCACCAATCCTCAGACCTGTAATGAAAAGACCTGAATCTTCATGCAACTTCCTGGAAGGTTTGATCTTCATTTTCGGTGTGCACCACCTAAAACGTGGCCCTGGAGGAGGATAACCTCTACCAATCATCCTTACCCAGAAAGTGTCTTCTATTTCAGGCTTGACAATCTTAACTTTCGCAGGGTATCTCTTTTCCATGGCATCAAGGAATCCATATGCAACTGTGGACATCTGCGGTATTTCCATAAGCGTGTCTGAGTATGTTATATTGAGATCTATGTCTCCGTGCAACTCTTTCATATAAAGAGCAAGTACAACAAGGGCAGTGCTGTCTTTGCCGCCCGAATAGGTGATAATCCACCTTTTATTTTTAATGTAAAGTTTTTCAAAAATTTCTATGCTTTTCTGGAATTTCTCAAAGAAAATAGAAGTAATGAATGATGGAAGATCTAATATTTCTCTTTCTTTTATTACTTTTTGAAATTCCATAGATAAATACGTTCTAATATATTAAGATCTTATTGCTTTAAAGTACAATTATCATTGATTATTACTAGTTGGAGTAATCAATTTTTGTGATTACACGTTATGGCCGCTGAAGGACTTGGACTTCTCTTTGATGAAGGTTGGGTTCGCTAAGTTATTTGAAAATATTAACATTTTATCGAGACTTCACGCCCAACTTTTGTTTATGATCCTCTGAAAGAGTATATGGGAATGTTTGTTTTAGCGGAGGTGTCAACAACTTTCCACTATGTTGTTGTGAAAAATTACTCAATAAATATATTTAGAATTTACTCAGAGAATTTTGCATCAAATGGTTTTTTGTGGCCTATTTTTATTTGGAATTGTTATGTGTTCA
>JAKARU010000030.1 GCA_021819225.1 Thermoplasmata archaeon | reverse complement strand
TCCGATCTTTCACTTTCATTTTCATTACTTCTCCTATTTATATTTATTTTTGCTGAACACCCGGGCAATAGAACTGAAAATATGATTTTTCTATCAAGCTGGTCAGCTGCAATGATTGTTTGGCTGGGTATGTACATTCGGAAGTATAGCAGCCTAAGAAGGAAGTAATCAAGGTAAATCAGGTAAAAATCATTTACACTATTGGAAAAGTTTAAGTGAAATTTTGACATCGCTGAATTCAATGGGGTTGTAGCTTAGCTAGGTAGAGCGCCTGGCTCATAACCAGGTGGTCATTGGTTCGAATCCGATCAGCCCCATCCTCTATTGCGTTCTGTTTTTGATATATATCTTTTAAATATGCATGAAGATTTGATATGATGTCCATTGTTTTCTTCTGATCATCATTCTGATCCTTTGTCAACTTACTTAGAATCCGAACGATTCCTGCCATGCCAGTCTCCATTTTGATCCAGTTTAAGTGGCCTGATGCATACTGTATCGGGATTCACTTCGGTTTTTTTGGGATACTACTGATTTATTCATGATTTCCATAGGCATTTCTAAAAAATATTATTATAAAATATAAGTCATTTCCGGCATCATTCATTCCAAAGAGCAGTAAAGAAAATCAATATGTTCCCTCCTTTTATCATATTTAAATATTCAGAATACAATTTGGATGTTAATCCGGGTAACTCCATACTAAACATTGGTTGGTACAATACATTTTGGTCATTACTTGTCTTCAATTAAGCATAGAGACATTGATACCAAAATTTTCAATAAAAGACTTAGAATAAGATCTGTACCCGCCCCTGTATAACCTGCTTGTATGTTCGATATAAAATTTCATGTCTTCTGAATTCAACTGTTGTGCCAGGGCCTCACAATTTCCATTAAATTTTATACAGTAGCCTGCGTAGAATGTAAAATCAGGTTTATTCCACACCATGAATCTTGGGCTATTCCCGATTGGTGAGACCAAAATCTTTTTTCCAAAGGATGTATTCAGGCTCTGTGTCCTGCCAAAAGCGTACCATGGCGATATCTTTTCACCCCTGTCTCTTAACTCGAGTCGTTCTTTGATAGATAAGAAATAACTGTAAGTTCGTGGATATCGCGTTTGAAGTTCACTTTCCTCAATTGGCGTATATTTATCATGAATTAGCTTGTATGGGAATATAACAAACCGGTTCTGGCTGTCATCT
This sequence comes from Thermoplasmata archaeon, assembly GCA_021819225.1. Next base: position 7,062 of record JAKARU010000030.1, on the reverse strand, counting down.
GGATTCTTTAACGTTGAAACTTTCACTATTGGCTTGAGGATCTCTCGTTCTATTTCATATTTCTTATTGTTCTTTAGCCTGATCACTGCTTTATTCTCATCGAACATAACATCATTGAAAATGTAAAAGTCATCAGCCAGGGTGGCTATACCTACATGAATTTCTGCAATTTTTCCCAATTTTTCTCCATGGTTCTCAATTTCACCAATCCTCTGCAGTATGCTCACTTTATCCAGTACCCATCTATTGTCATTAAGAATTGCAAATGGGATGTCGTCAACGAATCTCAGCTCATTATCATAGGAAAAGTACGAAAAATAAGTATTATTTCGATTCTTACCGATTATGGTTATCGCACTATAAGTTGTAATGCCCTCAAATAACTGTTTTTCATTAAAATCGATAATCTTGATAATTGCTCTATCCTCTTTCAGATGCTTTCTGAATAATCTGGCAGCATTGCTGTAAAAAAAAGTGTTCGGTGTTATAAAGCCAAGAATTCCGGTTTTGTTCAATAAATTTTCACCCATTTGAAAAAAGGCCAGGTATATGTCAGTAGAACCCGAAGCAGAGAGTGGATAATTATTCTGGATGTAGGTTCTTGTCTGTTTATCTATATTTTGAATTCTGATGTAAGGCGGATTACCTACAACAAAATCAAAGTTATTAAATAAATTCCTGTTCATTTCGACATCAAGGGCATTTCTGTTATACAGGTTGAAATTCACCCTGTCTCTTATATTATGCTTTAGAAGCATCATGTGAAGTTTATCTACGCATTTTTCCAGTGCGGCTCTATCGGTGTCTATGCCATATATATTCCTCATTATGATTTTCTTCTTATCATCAAGTGAGAAATTCTCCCTTTCAAGGTACCTGAGTAACCTATCCAGTATTACTGCCATGAAATTCCCATCGCCACACGAAGGGTCTATTATGGTCTTATTTTCTAAATTATTTATATACCCCACACTATCTAATATAAAATTAATCACCCATTCGGAGGTGTAAACAATGCCGTGAGACTTTTCCATTGTAATATTCAGATATTTTGAAGAACCTGTCAATTCTTTATTCTTCATAATCAGTACCTCCTTCCAAAAAGTTTTTCCAAACGACAACTTTCCATAGGATAACCTCTTCCAGCCCCCTCAGTCAAATAGTAATCATCTAAATTAGTTTTCCTCATTCCGTGAGTTTTCCCAATACGATGTACTGCCCGTACTGGTTAATCCAGATGAATCGGGATCAGTTTTTTAATTGAATTGCGATTAAGGTATAGTTCAATATGAGTTTTGAGTTGATTCCGCAGGGCAAAGTGATAAAGGATTTTGCTGACGAAGTTACGAAATACTGGGAAGATTCCAAGGTTTTTGAAAAAATTGAAAATCAGAGAAAAGGAGGAAACAGTTTCATCTTTCTTGAAGGACCTCCAACCGCCAATGGAAGACCCCATGTCGGTCACGCTTTGACAAGAACAATCAAGGATACAGCTCTCAGATACAAAACAATGCGTGGATTCAATATCCTGAGAAGGGATGCAGGATGGGATTGCCACGGTCTTCCTGTTGAGCTTGAGGCGGAGAAACATTTCGGTTTCAAGAGCAAGTCTGATATAGAAGATTTCGGCATAGATAAGTTTAATGAATACTGCAGGGAAAGCGTGTTCAGGTACATTGACGAATGGCGGACTCTGGACACTAAACTTGGCTTCTGGATAAATGAGGACAATGCTTACGTAACCCTCAGAGATGAATATATCGAAAGTGAATGGTGGGCAATGAAGACAATGTTCGAGAAGGGAGATCTGTACAAGGATTACAGGATATCGCCATACTGCCCTCGATGTGAAACGACGCTCAGCTCTCACGAGCTTGCCCAGGGTTACAAGGATGTCAAGGACACATCAGTTTTTGCCAAGTTCAAGATCATAGGAGATGGAAGGTTCGCTGTTGCATGGACAACCACGCCGTGGACAATTCCATCCAACATGCTTCTCTCGATAAACGAAAACGAGAAATACGCAGACGTGAAGTATGGCGATGAAATCCTGGTGATGGCTGCTGCACTGGTTTCCAAAGTTCTCAGGGAAAATTACAAAATTATAAGGACATACGCCGGAAAGGAACTTCTTGGGCTGAAGTATGAGAGACCCATAGATCTAATAGATGTTCCTGAAAATGCATGCAGGATAGTTCACGGTGATCATGTAAACCTGCTTGAGGGAACCGGGATTGTTCATACCGCCCCTGCATTCGGTGCTGATGATTTTGAAATAGGGAAGAGGGAGGGGCTGGCACCAATCAATCCGGTAGATCTCCAGGGAAGGTTCAACGACAGGAAACTTCCGTGGTTCGGCAAATTTGTGAAGGATGCTGATATCGATATAGTGAAGTATTTGAAGGGGAAGAATCTTGTTGTCAGAAGCGAGAAATATGAACATTCCTACCCATTCTGCTATAGATGCGATACACCTTTGCTTTACTACCCAATAGATGCGTGGTTTGTTAAAGTATCGGCATATCGCAAGGAACTTGTGGAAAATAACATGAAGGTAAACTGGATTCCCTCCCATCTCAAGGAAGGGAGATTCGGGAACTTCATTGAGGATGCAAAGGACTGGAATCTGTCAAGGAACAGGTACTGGGGCAATCCACTCCCCATATGGTCATGTACGTGTGGGCACATGGAGGCTATAGGCTCCATACAGGAACTGATGGACCGTTCTGGGATGTCGAGGCCGAAGGAGCTTCACAGGCCATATGTTGATGAAATAACAATGAAATGCCCGGATTGTGGAGCCAGGATGGAAAGAGAGCCTTTCGTGATAGATACATGGTTTGATTCAGGGAGTTCAACGTACGCTGCCTCAGGATATCCTTTGAACAGTTCCATGGTACCAGATCTTCCTGTTTCATTCATAACTGAGGCTATTGATCAGACAAGAGGATGGTTTTACGTGCTTCACGTGCTTTCTACAATGCTCTTCAATACCAATGCGTATTCAAATGTATTCTGCGCAGAATTCATCCTTGACTCTGAGGGAAAGAAGATGAGCAAGAGCAGGGGAAATGGAGTACTTGCAATGAAAATGATAGACGATTTCGGGCCTGATGCCTCCAGACTCTTCTTCTTTTCTTCAGCTCCATGGAAACCAAAACCCCTGATTGAGAAGGTTGTAAGGGAGAATGAAACAAGGATACTGGGAACACTGGTAAACATATATAATTTCTATGCATCCAATGCAAACCTTGATAAATTCCTCTATACCGGTTTAAAGAAAAGCAATAATATCCTTGACAATTGGCTCATATCAAGAGTTAACACAACCGTGAAGGAAGGCAGAAAATATATGGATCTCTACGAATTTCACGAGGCACAGAGGCTTATCTCTGATCTAATAGACGATATCTCGAATTTTTACCTGAGGCTATCAAGGAGGAGATTCTGGGATTCATCTTCCACTGATAAGGCAGAGGCTTATTCGACGCTTTTCTATTCCATAGAAACGGTATGCAGGCTTATTGCCCCGATTACTCCATTCACATCTGAATTCATATACAGGCGGCTTCATCCTGAAGAGTTGAGTGTTCATGCAACGCTCTATCCTGCGTATGATGACACCCTCATAAACAGTGAGATAGAATCAAGGGTTGGAAGGGCAAGACTTGTGCTTGAGCTCACAAGGAGGGCCAGGCAGAATGCCGGAATAAAGGGAAGACAGCCTGTGAATGAAATCCTTATAGTTTCTGACAAGATGGCTCAACCAGATCTTGATCCAGTAAGGGAAGAGTTGAATGCAAGGAATGTAAGGCTCATAGGGCCATCAGAAATGCCAGAGAGGATATTTATCAGGATAGTAAATTCGAAGGCAGCACCCATCCTCAAGAGCAGATTTTCAGAGTTTGAGAAGTTTATCAATGAGCTTAATGAGTCAGGTGAAGTTCAGAGGATCAAATCAGCCGGAATTTCCTTTGAGGGGGTTGAGATTCCAAAAGATGCCCTGGAATTCAAGAGCGAGCCCGTGCCGGCATATGTTAGGGAGATCGAAGGAGATGTTATGTTATTCCTCAATACCTCAATAGACAGCGATCTTGAGCTTGAAGGGCTCAGCAGGGAGATTATAAGGAGGGTTCAGGTTATGCGAAAAGAGAAGAATCTTGAGTATGATGAAACCATAAACCTCTCCATTCATGCAGGGCAGAAAATAAGGGATGCTGTTGAGAAGTTCAGGGACAAGATAATGTCAGAAACGCTGAGCTCTACTCTTAATGTATCGGGTGATCTCAGGAGCATTGGTAAATTGTGGGAAATAGACGAAGAGAAGGTATACATTGAGATAATGTGAGCATTATTTGAAGTGTTCCCATCCTTTTCCCTCAATCCCGTTCCATGATTCACCGTCGAATATCAGGTTATCTCCTTTCCACACATCACCGATGTAACTTACCCTTATGCCGCGGTCTTCCATGGCTTTCGAGAATTTCCCATAATCCTTATTTTCAATGGTAAACAGCAGTTCATAGTCTCCTCCTATATTGCAACCAGCCTCTGTTCTTGAAATTCCATACCGTTCGCAAACCTTCCCAATGCCGTTATAAAATGGAAGCTCGCCTTCAACAATCCTGAATCCATATCCATAATCCTGCTTCATCTGGCTCAGGCATCCGTAAAGTCCGTCAGACATATCCATCATGAATTTTCCGCCATTCCTGGCTATTTCAACCCCTTCCTCGATTCTCGGGGTGATGTCCACTATGGCTCTTCCATTTTGCTCAATGTTAACTCCGTGCATATAATCCATATATGCAGATCCAACCCTTCCCAGTTCATTGGTCATGCACAGAATCTGATTCTCCCTTATCCTGTTCCTGAACATTATTTCACTCGCATTTGCAGTACCTATACAGAATCCTGCAAAGCTGGTAGATTTACCGGGTTTTGTATCCCCGCCAATGTATTCTGTGCTGAATTTTTTAAGCGTACGACTGATTCCCTCAGTAAATTTTTCAAGATATGCCTCATCGATTTCATCACCAAGAACAAATGCGGCCATAAAAGAAAGTGGCTTCCCACCCATTGCAGCGATATCCGAGAGATTTATGGAGGCAAAAAAACTGCCAGCTTCAACTGGCCTGACACCATCCGGAATATGATGCTCCGGCGTAATTGAATCAGTAGTTGAAAGAATATACCTGTTCCCGATTCTGGTAAACGAGCAATCATCGGGCATTTCCTTGACCCCACCTGTTCTCATTATATTCCTTATTATTCCTCTTTCATCCTTCAGGGGCATTCAGACACTCACCGTTCCCCCTGAAATCTTCCTTATCATTGAATCAACATCATAGGACACAGGCATTGCTGACTCAACAGCCATATATGACCTATACTCTGAAAGATGCGAATTTTCATAATAATCTCTCAGTCTTGAGAAATCCTGATTCAGTGACGATTCAAATATCAGTTTGAGCAGCTCAGGATCCTTCACGTTATTATGTGCTCCCCTCTCCATGTTAGCACCGGTTGGATAGCTCAGGACTTCAGCCTCGGCATCCATGGTTTCAAGCAGGACCCTGGCAACGCTCCAGAGCCATGGAGGACGGTACTGTCCTCTCTTCCACAGTTTTTCAACGAGCGTATTCTTCTGGATGTTCATCGGGTTGACAGAAATATCATCCGCCACAGAGGCGCAGTCAAATACCGATTTTATTGCATCCCTGACAGCAATCTCCTCGTTCACGAAGGGAGGTTTGAGGAGCAGATATGACCTGAGTTCAAGATCATATTTCTTCACTATTGATGCGGCATCAAGAAACTTCCTGAAGGTTGTGCCCTTATTGACGCTTTCCCTGATTATCCTGTCGTTAGTGCTTTCAACTCCGATGGCAATTCTAACATTCACTCCTGAATCCCTCATTTTCTTCATATTGGAATCAGTGATGAACTCAGTTCTTGATTCAACAAGGAGTTTATCCACCTTCTCGGGAATTCTCTTCATGAAATAATTGAATGCTTCCTCTGGGACTTCCCTTGAATCAAGAAAACTCCCTGATGTGAAAACCTTCAGAACCTTCTGGTCACTCAGAAATTCCATCAACCTGTCAATCTGGCTTATAATATCATCTGAACTTACGTTGGTATTTACATCATTGAAATAACCGCACATTGAACAGGAAGTAAAATCATACCAGGCACAGCCTCTTGTCCTGAAGATTACAACTGCCGTATTTTCAGGCCTGCCTCGAAGCCTGTCCAGTTCATTCCACATGGAGACAGGAGCCCTCCTGTCTGTCTCCCTGGCCCTTGAAGGCATTAAACTCTTTATTTGCAGCGCCAGATCTCTATCTATCATACATGACTAAATATGGATTCATTTCTTAATATTTGTTACCAAAATTCAAGTAATATTGATGAAAATGAAAAAAGATTGAAAATCAGATCTCTACTTCGATAAAGCCCTGATTCTCCCTCACGTTGAATTTCTTCAGCCCAAGTTTGTCCATTGGGCTGTTAGGAGCCACTGATGGAGGAACGATCATGTTCCCATTTTCAAGATTGAATACTGCGTGATGGCATGGACATTTTACTTCCTTCTTTGCAGCATCATATTCACCAAGTATGCATTTGGCATGACTGCATACTGCATTCATGGCCTGCAATCCTGCCTCATCTTTAGTAAAGAAAATTATGTTATCCCCAACCTTTGCGCTAAGATGGCCACCGGCATTATCCAGCGCTTTTACTCCAACTACTTTCTGCCACGTCATAATCTCATATTGCCATGGCATATTAAAAAGTAACCCGGGTATATAACTATTGGTGCCGGTCTTAAATTCACATTTAATAAGCACGAGGGTAATACTCATCCATGGCATTCCCATCACCTTTCATGTATTATCTTCTGTACTATCAAAAAAAGGTTTTTATAGTTACATATTTTTTCTTATTGAGGTGAAACTATGTTATTTGCAGTCAATAGTAAGGACTATGATGATGACGATGATGACATGGACGATGACGACGATAATTAAATAAGTGGGCAAAATGGAAGAAAAAACA
>JAKARU010000029.1 GCA_021819225.1 Thermoplasmata archaeon | reverse complement strand
CGACAGTGCAAGAACACCATAGAAGGGATTGAGCATGAAGGACCATATTACTGCAGATGTAACAAGGGGAATAAGGGATGAAAGCAGGACAAGAGGAAGAATATATGGCTTGTCCAGCCTCTTCATGAATGAGGCAAGGGGTATTGAGAGAATGATATCGAAAAATGGGACAAACAGTGTATAAATAAGTGTATTCTCGAAGATCTGTCCCATGTATGGAGTCTGCAAAAGCTCAGAATAGTTTTTGAGACCCACATAAGTGAGTGCTCCTGTGTAAACATTTTCCTGCTGGAATGTCAGAACTATGTTTTCAACCATTGGATAGAAGGCAAAAATCAGGAAATAAATAAGGGCAGGTATTATTAGATAAATGGCCTGTTTTTTTGCAGGAGACCTCATTTCATCTCATCTTTAGAGAGAAATGTTGTCATCCTTTATGGCAGTTACCCATTCATTGTATGCAGTGCTCATTGCCGATGCTGCGGTAGTCTTTCCTTCAAAGTAGTCCAGTATCTGTGAATTCATGTCAGGAATCAGTGTCGGGAACAGGGGAGAGAGGGCAGTTATTATTGATGCATACTGCTTGTTCAGCGTGATGTTCTTTGAATAGTTGAGGAAGGAATGAATCCATGAAAATCCGCTCATGTTTGCAGCCACGCTCAAGCCTGAATATGTTCCGGGGAGGAATGCAAAATCATTCAATCCAATGGCATACTGTGAAGGTGTAGTTGCGTAGTTGAGGAACTCTACTGCAAGGCTTACGTTTGTTGCATAGGGGTTCACTCCTAGAAATGTTGGGGAATATCCAGTAAATCCACCCGGCATGAGGGCGACAGAATAGTTGCCTGCAACCTTTGACGTGTTAGAGGAGTATGTTGGGAAGAAGCTTGACCAGGCTATACCCATTGCATAGTCACCGGTGGCAAAGTATTCCTCCTGCTGACTGTACCCGATTGGCTGGACGGAGACTGATGGCTCATACTGGCTCAGGTTTTTGTACATTTCCAGCGCTTTAATTCCCTGTGAGTTGTTGAATGATGGCTGGAATTTCCCATTAATGTTACCGAAATATGTCCAGTAGTTAGCGGAGGAATTGGCAGGAACTCCCGCAGTCTTGTTACCGGCTACATATGGATAGAGCATGTTGTAGAACGCATCTATCATTGAATGATGCGAGGAATCAGGGAACATGAGGGCATACCGGTTGTTATTGCCATTGAACTGTGTATTCTTGTCGATGAAGCTTGCTGCATCCTGAAGAGCCGTGAAATTCTTGTATGTCCTTGGATTGAAGCTGAAATGATATTCATTCATGAATTCATTCTGAAGAGTTGTGTTGTTAAAGATTGCCTTCTGGTAAACAAGGTTGTACCCAAGAACTGTGTGAATGGGTATTCCGATTGTTTTCAGGATTGTGCCATTCGTTGCTATCTGGTACCCTCCGGAATACATATTTCCTGTAAGAAAACTGGAAACATTTATTGAATTTGATCCTGAAGTTGGAAGGTTGTAAAGCAATGGGGACAGGGCTGCAGCCTGAGATGCATAATACATCACGATGGAAGGAGATGATGATTTTCCCTTCAGGGCACTCTCCTCAGAGGTGAGCAGTGAGGAATAACCTGCAGTTGTTATCTTTACGGTGTATCCTGGATGGGAGTTCTCAAAATCCTTGGCGACCTGTGATATGTATTCACATGTATAACTCCCACTACCGACAAGCACAGTTATCTCCTTCTTATTCACCTGGCTTGATGACGTTGCAAGATAAATCCCAAGACCGGCGACTATTACTATAATTACTATGGCAAGAACTATAAATTTCGTCTTTCCTCCGGTAATTCCCTTCAATTGTGAATCTGGATTTGAACTATCCATGGCGTTGCATCTCTCATATCATTATATATTTTTTCACAATCCAGTATTTAGGTTATATATGTCTGCAGGTTTTCTTCATCTTTCTAAAAACCACTAATAAAGTTTTAAATCATGAGGTTGTCGATCCTGAAGGTGGTACTGCTGGAAGATCAACCACGTATATCGAAAATAGGGATATATTCCTGGGGTTGTCGTTTTAGTGAATTCCAAAAATTTAATTAGTATATTAGAATATGCTAATATAGTGATACTATGAGTGGAAAAATTGCAATCGTAATAAATTCTGGAATGGATCAGAAGGAGAAGGTACTTTCAGGACTTCATGTCGCAAAAAGAATATATGACGCAAGAAAGGAAAACAGCATTGAATCAGTGGAGGTCTTTCTCTTTACCGGAGGAGTCAGATCTATGGCCAGGCTTGAATCAAATAGTGAATTCCGCAGTGCCATAAAGGAACTGGTTGATGCAGGGCTTGTCATTGGAGCATGTTCAAACCAGGCAGAAGCGTATAAACTGAAGGACCAGCTGAATGAGAGCAAAGTCAACCTTGAATTCGCAAGAGATGCATTCTCAAGATACGCAGTTGAAGGATACACCGTATTGACATTCTGAAGGTTCAGGAATGACAGACAGATCAGTTTTTGAGAAAGCCGCACTTGCATCCGGCAATATTCCTTTTTTTCTCGTGAGAGACACGGAATCCAGCCACGGAAGATACGCCAGGAATGCAAGGGAAATTCATGCTGAAGATATCTTGAAATTTCATGGACATGCCTGTGATGGATTATTCAGGGGTATTTATGCAATATCTGTTGCGATGAAGTCACTCTTTCCAGAAGGAATAATTGACCGAACTGATCTGAGGGTAATTTCGAGAAACAGCCCATGTATTGGGGACGTTGCTTCATATATCACAGGAGGAAGAGTCAGGTTTGGAACACAGGATGTTACTTATGAACCTGGAGTCTGGTACATAGTCCAGAGAATATCAGATAGAAAGGCGGTCAGGGTAACTGAAAATATGGGATTTTTCCCTGAGGAAATATCCAATCTTGAAAAAGATCTGGCAGCCTCAGACTATGAGGGGGTTCCAGCCCTCGTTGATCTTCTCCAGAAAACACAGGATAAATGGGTGCAGAACGTCCTCCTCAATACGAGACCGGAAGATAATTATTCAGTTGAATCAATCAGTATTGACTGGAAAGACGTACCTTACGAGCATAAAGGAATGAGGACAGACATAATATATAAGAACGTGAGGAGGGTTGAACATGATGAGTGAAGTTGATTGGGAGGAATTCACCAGAATGGCAGGTGTTCTAAAGGCAATGAGTGATTCTACAAGATTGAGGATACTGTCTCTACTGAAGTCCAGCGAATTCTGTGTATGTCAGATTCAGTCAATACTTGGACTATCCCAGTCAAATGTTTCGCAGCATCTGTTCAAGCTGAAAGCAGAAGGTCTGGTAAAGGAAAGAAGATCCTCTCAGTGGGTTTATTATTCAATTTCTGACAACCCTCCTGAGCCAGCCCGCTGCATCTTGAATCTGATTCCAGAAGTAGGTGTGGATACCGGTCCAGAGACTGGAACGTGTGAAATCAGTAAGGAATGAATGTTTCCAGCTATGTGAGATTTCGTCCCCGACACCGCCTCCTCTTACGCTGGCCATGCCACAGTAATAATAGGGAGAATGTGCATAAGATTATTACTCGATGCCTGAAGAATAGCGTTTTGCATCCTTTAAAGTATCCACAAATTCCGTCCTATTTATCCTTCCTGTATTAACATTTCTCGGACTTGGGTGAAAGAGGCTGTACAGCATGATATCTCCAAACTGGTATTTCAGGTTATTTCCAAATTTAATTCCTGAAACCCTGTAACCATTTTCCCTGAATATTCGCAGGGCACTGTCAAATGCAATTTTTCCAAGTGCTATTATGGAACGGACGTTCTTCATCATTAAGTATTCCTGTCTGAGATATGGGAAGCAGTTTTCCATCTCCTCTTTTTCTGGCTTATTTTCAGGTGGTACACATCTCACTGCAAGCGTTATGTACGCGTCTATATATTCAAGACCATCATCCCTGCTCTTGGATGTAGGAATATTGGTTATTCCCGCTTCGTAAAGGCATGAAATAAGGAAGTCGGAACTTTTATCCCCTGTGAAAACCCTTCCAGTTCTGTTTCCTCCAGAAGCAGCAGGTGCAAGCCCAATTATCATAATTCTCCCGTTTATGTCACCGTATCCATGGAGTGGCCTTCTCCAGAAATCAACATTCCTGTACTTCTTTGAATCCTTCAAGACGTTTTCCCTGAATTCCACAAGCCTTTCGCACTTTCTGCATTCAGTGATTTGTTTATAAAGATCTTTCATCCTTTCCTCAATCAATAGACCTGTAATTAATAATAAGGATTATCCTTTGTGCCTTGACTGCAGACACAGTTTGAGGGATATTTCCTCACACTGTCAAGAATAAAGATTCACAGGACAGAGAAGCCAGAGGTCATGGGTGAGGCATCGAAAAAGGGGAAAGACCTGGCATCGGATATGAAAATTGATCTTGACACATTACATAAAAGGTCTGGTTTATAGTTTAAAACCTCATTGAGGCACTTTCCTCATGCAAGTCTAAATTATTCCTTTAAACTTCTCGAAATACTCATCTATCTCCGAACTCATTTCTGTGCCAACTCTCTCAAAGCATTCAAGCAGGTCACGATAAGTTCCTTCTCCTCCAAGAAAATCCCAGAACTCACCTGCCACCTTCAGTTCAACGCTGATGTCAAGCATACCCCTCATAGTCCATCTATTGTAGGGTTTTGGTTCGTATGGGTTATAGGGTATCGCAATCAAGGTGTTAACGTCGGCTTCCGGATCATCAAGCAGGGACACAGCAACCCATTCAAGTAATGTTCTCTTGAACTCTTTAAAGCTTCCAATGTTTGGCTTGGCTGTTTTGATATCAAAAAGGAATCTCCTTCCTGAATCATCTTCAAGATATAGATCAACCTTTGTAGGTTTAACTTTTGCAATTTCCCCTACCCTGGATTTTTCTTTGATTTTTTCTATCTCTCCTCGTTTGTTTGGAGATGTGGATCCAGTAATAAGATTGTCCATAATATATTGAATCTCAGCCTGGGAACCAGTACTTATATGATCACCTACAGAAATATGCGTCCTGGCTTTTCTGAAATTTGTTCTTGCCAGTTCAGATGTCACAGGTTCAAAAATTTATGTTCCAAAGTTTGTGCTCAGCGAATGTATGAAAGAGTATAATGCCATTCTGTCACTCCCAAGCAATCTCGTATGGAATGGCATATACGAGGTTTCTGGACTGTAATCCTTGAACTTGTTCCTTAAACTATCCTTCAGGACTTTTTCAATTTGAGTGGACTGATTCTCGTTTAATGCCATGATCAGGCACGTTCCTTTAGGTGAAAAATTGTCTCGGAGTAAGCACCCTTGTCCTTTTCTGTCCTGTTAAGAACCGGTCTCCTGAACTGTTCTATTATTGTCATATTGGCTTTTTCAGCTATTCTTGGATAAAGATTAAATTTGTCGTTGGCAACAAGAAAAATATCATAATCGTCTTTCAGGTATTTTCTACAGTTTCGCAAGACGCCTGCAATGTTATAGACGTATCTGCTTCTGGCTTCTATCCCCTGTCCAAGGGACATCCGCCCTATTTCAAGGCTTGAATTTTTCTCTAACCCGAACAGATCGTAGGCGTAAGAATGCTGCTCATGATAATCAATCATTCCAACATATGGCGGGCTTGAAAAAATCCCGTCGATCTTTCTTTTATCCAGCAATTTTGCAAATTCATCATTCATTACTCTTGTGCTTTCAATTATATTCATGTCCATTGAATTTCCAGTCAGGCATAAATGGCTAGTCCCAGTCCTGATCCTGTCAAATTCCTTTAAACGGCTAACCGTATCTTCACTATATCTCTCCCACCATCCAAGGATTGAGAATAGTGGCCTGCATATTTTTCTATGTTTTGTACAATAATATGAAGATGTTACCGGTTCTATTAATGTTGCAAGGTCAGAATGAGTTGTTGCCCTGCAGGACCTTATTGTCCTGCTCAGCACTATCATAACCGCATTCCTCGTTACTGAGTTATCAATTTGTTTTACCAGATTATAAACAAAATCAATCTCAGCTCTAACTGGTTTCAGATACCATATATCGAGAAATTTACCAGTTTTCGGATTTGTAACTTCAATGTTATATTTTTTTATCAGGTTTGAGTAAATTCTCGAAAATTCCTCCTCCTTGGCCGAAGCATAACTTCTCTCGTCAATCTCCTTATTTGCCACCATGTATTTGAATTCTGGTGATGGAAAAAATTTATTATTAAATGAAGCAAGTTCCACTGAAAGTTCGTTATCGAACCTGGAGATATTGGACTCATTCACAAAATTCCGCAGTAGTTCAGTAATCCTGTTTAACGTGGACTGCAAATCCTCAAAGTCATACTTTCCGACCTTCACATTACCGATCATCGAATTGAATTTGGAAACGTCTATTCCTATTGCATTTATTCCCAGTTCATTTGCCTCAACCAGTGTAGTGCCGCTCCCGCAAAATGGATCAAGGACTATGTCTCCGGGATGAAAATAGACCTCTTTCTTAAAGTCATCAGTGTGTTCATCCAAAAAGTATTCAACAAGCTGGGGAATGAACTTCCCCTTGTATGGATGCAACCTGTGTACATGCTTTGTTGTATCACTCTCCTTCAGATAATCAAACGATAGATTCCAGTTCAAATCGTCTCCCAGTTTTTCTTTCCACTGGATTTCTCTTCTTCCATAATTTGAGTCGTAGTACTCCCTCAGTTCATCCATCTTTATCAGGATCACCTTATCTTCGGACAGTTTTCTCACCCTGCCGTACTGGACCAGGTATGAGATGTTTGAGGGCGTGATTTTCCTGCCAGTATATTTACTTGCCCACTCACTTGCCTCTTTTATGGTAAGTAATTTACTTTCCCCCCAGGCTTCTTTATTGATATTGTTTTTTGTGCTCAAAGATACTGGCATTTCCACATCATCTCCTGCAAATATTTGTAATATGTCATTGAGTGTATCATCATCATCTGGAAAGCTCCATTTTTTGTTTTCCGGATGCCATTTGTGTCCCTTAATTCCCTTGAATCTGGAAATAAATTCAGGATCATAGCGGGATGAAACAGTTATTCCACCATCATTCGCCTTTTCTATGATTACCCTGAAACTATATAAAACTCAATCCAAGATAAATATACTAATTTTTGCATCAGGTATACAGTGCTAGAATATCTTCTCCATCTTACTCACCTGTACCTCAAAAATAAATAAGTTGAGTCTATTTCATGTATATGAAGATAACTCAGCTTGCCTCAGGGGTAGGCCTTCTGGTACTTTATTTACTCGCATTTATCTTCGGCGAATCAATTCTGGGATTGCCTCTCCTCCTTCTGGGTGTCTTTCTGGTACTTTCTGGGGCAAGAGCCAAAAACCTGACGGGTATTGAAAGAAAAGCAGGACTGACCATTTATGAGGGGCTCATCTCAATAGGAATGGAGAAGATAAAGAAGGGGGAAATAACGGTTGACGAAACAACCTTCAAAGAATCAATGGAAAAGCTGAAACCGTTCATACTAAGGCAGGAATCAATGCCACAGATTGGCTTTAACTCGATATACCTCAATTACCGAAACGAGGCATCTGCTGACAGTGAGATGAAGAATATTTCAACAACGGGGCTGAAATGTACTTTCGTACATGACAAGAGCAACTTTTCAATAAAGGTTGATTTCCAGAATATGTAATCCACAACATATCTGGCTTAACTGTAAAGGGCAATATTTCTATAATGATTTAACCTAAACTGAATGTTAATTATGGTAACCAGTGTATTGAAAGATCTAAATTTCAGTGAGATGATAAGAGAAAATTCTGTTGTTGCAGTTTCCGGGTTCAACATGGGGACCACACCTGATTTCCTCATAACAAAGCTCCTCGAATATTACAGGGAGAATGGAACCCCTAAAAACCTCTTCCTGATAAGTGACGCCCTCCCTGCTTCACCTGGAAGAGCACTGGACAATGTAATGAAATACATATATGATGAACACGATACCAGGTTCATAAGGGGAATGCTTGTGCCTTTCATGGGCTTCTCGCCATATCTCCAGAAGGTGGCACTTGAAGGAGTAATACCCATATATAGCTGGCCTATTGGACTGACGGCTTACTGGTTGAGGGAGATATCGTCTGGAAGACCAGGGCTTCTTACAAAAATAGGCATAGACACATACCTCGATCCTGTAAATCAGGGCGGGGCACTCAACGAAAATGCAAGCAGGAAAAGGGAATGCACCGTAAGGGAGATGACTGTGGATGACGAAAGGACTCTCTTCTTTGAAGGTCCAAAGCCCAACTATGCTTTAATAAGGGCATCAATAGCTGATTCTAAGGGAAACCTGTCAGTAAGGGACGAACCCTTCAGGGGAACAATCATGACAATGGCGCAGGCAGTCAAGGCACATCCAAATCCTGGCAAGGTATATGCACAGGTTCTACGAATAATGAACGGTGGATACATAACACCTCTGGAAGTAGAGGTACCATGGCCACTTGTTGATGGCGTAATAAGGTCTCCTGCGGAGTATCAGTCCCAGGCAACTAGCTTTGACTTTGATCCGGAAGTATCGGTTGGAAACGGATATATCGCTAATCCAGAATTTATAGGGAGTGACAGGGTTCTGGACAGAGCTGGCGAGATAATTGTCAGGGAAGGCATCAACGTTCTGAACGAAACCCTGAAAGGAAAGGACCACATCATGATCAACCTGGGTGTCGGAATTCCGGCAACCATTGGCCGTTACATCAACGAGAACAGGATGGGAGACAGGATAGTTCCTGTTGTTGAATCCGGGCCATGGGGAGGGGTCACCCTCTCCGGTGCTGATTTTGGTGTCTGCAAGGGATTCTTCGCCGTATCAACTATTCCTGACATGTTTTCAAACTATGAAGGAGGCATAATAGATGCCGCTGCACTGGGTTTCCTTCAGGTTGATCGCATCGGTAATGTTAATCCATCCATTCTTAAGGACAGGATAACAGGACCGGGCGGGTTTCCAGTTATAGCGCAGGGAACACCCGTTGCCATATTCATGGGAAAATTCATGGCGGGAAGGACGGAAGTAGACGTGAAGAACGGTAAATTGAATATAGTCAGGGAT
>JAKARU010000028.1 GCA_021819225.1 Thermoplasmata archaeon | reverse complement strand
TCCGATCTCGATTGCCCTTCTCCTCGCTTCCTTCCTGAATGGAGACATGTAATGCTTTTCAGCAAACCTGAGCTTAATTCTTAATGAGAAAAATTTATTGTTTATGTAACTCCTCATTGATTTGATCTGTGCGTGCTTCTGATTTCGGATTGCAGTCTCGCCGGTTCGTTCGGCCTGTATTTCATCGAGCGTCAATTGAAACAGCTGTTGCTTCAGGGAGTAATATTGGCTGATTTCGGTAATCAGCTTCATATCTATGTCCCTCTTATTATCCTGAATCATGTTTATTATTTCTGTCTTAACATAAGAATCATCTGTTGAGTTTTCTATCAGCGAATTCAAACTTTCCTCAAACTCAGGAATTCCAAACTCAGAAACAAAATTATTGATTACCTTCTTTCGTCTTAAAGGATCAGTTTCGCTATTCAGATTCTTCATAAACTTATCCAGATCGGAACTGTTTATGTTGTTTCTCTTGATGATCCCTTCACTTATACTGAGGATGTTGTGCAGCAAAATGGACTCCATTATCTGATCCCCGATTCTCATCGTTGGATTCAATGCCAGAAATGGTTCCTGGAAGATCATGGATATCTTGTTTCCCCTGATCTGCGAAAGAATCTCATTATGCCTCTTATTCGCACGCTTGCTTCTTTTTATCTTTACATCAGTTTCGCTCCTGATCTTAATTCTGGCCAGACTCCTTAAATCTGAAAGAATATTGAATGAATCTATGTAGATTTCCCCACCCATTATTCTTCCGGGAGGATCAGGTATCAGGTCCATTATGGAGGTAGATGTTACGCTTTTGCCACAACCACTTTCCCCCACTAATCCATAAATCTCACCGGGATAGATTTCAAAGCTTACCTTGTCTAGTGCTTTTACAATACCCTTCGATGTAAAAAACTGTGTAACCAGATTCTTGACAACAACATAGGGATTTGTCTTTTGTGTTTCCTTAATTCCTTCTTCCTGTGCAATCATTTATTTTACCTCCTCATCTTCGGATCGAGCACGTCTCTAAGACCATCACCTAGAATGTTAACACCAACTGTGAAAATCAGGAGAAACAGCCCGGGAATAAATACCGGCCACCATATGCCTACCGGTAAATATTGCTGACCAAGTGAAATCAGTTCACCCAGTTCAGGGGTATAAGGCGTAACCTGTATCACACTACCGAGGCCTAGATATTCAACTGTCGCAAATATGAGTACTATAGAACCAAGATCCAGTGATATCTGGACAAATACAGGGGAAAGTACGTTCGGAATAATATGTGCGAAAATATTTCTAATCCTGGATGACCCGGAAGCGACAGCTGCCTCTATGAATCGTGAAGATTTTATGGACAGCGTTATGGAACGGGTTAATCTCGCATATGTCGGCCACCATATAATTATCAGGGCCAAGGCTATAAGTGAAAATCCGTTTATGGGTGCGTGTGCCTTTGCAAGACTGTAAGCCAGAATAGTGGTGAACGCAATTGCCATGATCAGGAAAGGGATACTGTAAAAAATATCAGTTATCCTCATCATGAGCTCGTCCCAAAATCCTCCATAGTAGGCGGAAATTGTTCCTACTAAAATTCCAATCACAGCGCCGCTGAGGACAATCAAAAGGCTGTATCCCAGATCTATATATAACGCCGAAAGTATAGCCGGAAATAGAGGAATGTTGGCATAAGTGGTTCCAAGGTAGAACCACCACCCATTACTCAAAGTGGGGGCGGATGGAAAACCCTGACCCAGAAAACCTCCATTTAAACGGGTCATTGATGTTATAATACCAGGCCCTGCCCCGAGATACTGGGGATAAACATAATCCATAAGAGCCAGTATAAAGTAAACTGATGTTATTATCAATCCAGTCAGAGAAACCTTGTTCTTAAAAACAAGTTTCATAGTGGACTTAAAGTCCTCGATTTTTGGCCTTCTCTTCTTCTGAACTCCTGATCTTTTAAATATACTAATTGTTGACTGCATTTATTTCACCTTAATACCTGATCCTTGGATCAAGAAACGCGTACACGACATCCACGATCAAATTTGTGATCATCAATATTATTCCGAAAAAAAGGACAGTGCCTGCGACTCCATAAAACTGAATGTTCAGCCCGGTAATTGTCGCAAGGGTTAACCTTCCCATTCCCCTTAGATCGAAAACATCCTCAATTACGACTACACCTCCCAGCAAACCAGCCATCAGGAGACCTATCACTGTTACTGAAGGCAGGAGGGCGTTCTTTCTGACGTGCCTTTTCAAAACAAGTTTCTCTGGTACTCCTTTTGCCCTAGCTGTTTTAACAAACTCCTGGTTCGCAGTATCAACCATACCGGCTCTTATGAATCTTAGTAAGCCTGCAAGAATGCTCAGAGTAAGGACAGCTACAGGCAATATAAGATGGATGAAGGCACTGTAAGCTATTGTTAAATTACCGTGTAGAAGCGCATCCACCAGAAGCATATGCGTTGGCTCAGAGACATTGTTCACTATCCACGGAACTTTTGTTGTTGAAGGATACCCCTCGCCTGAGATTGGCAGCCCGTAGGAACCGAGTATTCCAATATTTTTTCCGAAGACCATTTGAGCCAGCAGCGCAAGCCAGAACACAGGCATTGCGTAAATTCCTAGAGAAAAAATTCTTCCTACAGCATCCGAGGGGGAATTGGGTCTGGCTCCTATGTAAGTTCCCAGAGGAATTGCGATTAATATGGAGAGGATAACTGTTGCTATAGTAAGTTCCAAGGTGTATGGGAGGAATTTCGATATTCCACCAATTACGGGACCGGTGTAAAAACCGGTATACATGACCCCTAGATTACCATGTATTATATCATTCAGGTAATACAGGAACTGCACAGGAAGTGGTTGATTCAATCCAAGATACGCAATTGCCTGTTGCTTCTCTACAGCCCTCTGAGTTGCATTTGCCTTTTGTGATACAAAACTGGCAATTAAGTCAGAGGTGGGAATTGCTCTTAAAAGTATAAAAGTCAGTAATATAAGACCAAACAGTGTCGGTATCAGTATTAATAACCTTCTTATAATGTAATACCTTAGCTCCATTGCTAAGTTATAAAAAACAACACTATATAACCTATTTGGTTACTGCATAATCTATTTGTATAATGATGTTTATCTTTTGAAGCACATTTAGAATACTGGTTGTTTATATTTATCCCACTCTTATGTTCTATTGAGAAACAAAATTGATTCAACTCTAACCTGTATTCTCACAATCAATTAAGTATACCATACTGTACAACTGTTCATTTAATCTCTTCCTGCAATATCTCGTATCAGCTAAAGACATTCCACTTCTGCTCGAGTGATGGTATTTGAATCTGTCGCGGAATCATAATTTGCCTAGTCTAGCTAGCATTTCGGTATAGAAACTGGAAAGAGCCAGTTTTAATAAGTACAATCATATATTCCTTCACGAAGGAAACAGATACCCCAATAAAGCCTGATACACCCTACGTCAAGATAGACAGGGACAAGTGGAAGAGACTGAGAAAACGCCTCAAGATAGTCCTGACACAGGAGCAACTGAATGAAATTCAGGGATTGAATGAAAAACTCTCAATGGATGAGGTAACTGAGATCTATGCTCCTCTCTCGAGATTGCTCAAGGTTTATTATGATAATTACAGGAAACTTAATGAAACAAGAAAGGAATTCCTTGGAGTAGAGAATGAAAATATACCATACATAATTGGAATTGCAGGGAGTGTCGCTGTCGGTAAGAGTACAACTGCAAGAATCATGAAGAAACTTATTTCACTGTGGCCAGAAGAGCCAAGGGTGTATATAGTTACAACCGACGGATTCCTGTATAGAAATGAAGAGCTTCAGAGAAGAGGTATTCTGGACAGAAAGGGATTCCCGGAAAGTTATAACCTCAAGGAGATGCTCTCTTTTCTGTATCGTGTGAAGTCTGGGGAGAACAATACGAAGGTTCCAATCTATTCACACCTGATTTATGATATAGTGGAAAATCAGTACGAAGTCATCAGTGATGCAGATATAATAATATTTGAGGGACTCAATGTCTTGCAAACGCAAACTAGAAAAATAGATGGTGCAAAGCCTGAACTGATGGTATCGGATTTCTTTGACTTTTCAATTTATGTGGACGCTGATGAAGAAATGATCAGGAAGTGGTTCATTGAGAGATTCCTGAAATTGAAAAGAACAGCATTCACAGACCCCTCTTCATACTTTAGAAAGTATTCCGAGATGGATGATGAGACTGCAATCAACATTGCGAACCAGATATGGACAAACATAAATGGGAAGAATCTGGAGGAGAACATTGAGGGAACTAAATACCACGCTGATCTAATAATGAAAAAAATTGAAGATCACAGTGTCAGATCGGTTCTTCTCAGGAAAATATGATTCTGGTGCTGAAATCCATATTCAGAGAATTCACAGTTTTAACCTTAAACCTTCCATCAGTTCATTGTTAAATAGTGACTGAGTAGAAAATGCCAAAAATATGATACAGATACCAGACTCCAAAATTTAATACAATAGCCTGAAATCAATGCATGCAATCAGGAGTGCATCTCGTGACAACAATAGAAGAGAAAATCAAGGAAATAGAGGATGAAATTCACAAAACAAAGTACAACAAGGCTACTGAAGCTCATATAGGACTCCTCAAGGCAAAGATGGCAAGGCTTCAGATGGAGGCTGAGAGCCACAAACATTCTGGTGGTGGAAGTGGATTCTCAGTACCTAAATCAGGTGATGCAACTGTTGCACTTGTTGGATACCCGAATGTCGGAAAGAGCAGCCTGTTGAATGCCGTAACAGGCACAGAGAGTGAGGTTGGAAATTTTGCATTCACGACTCTGAGGGTGATTCCGGGAACCTTGAAATACAGGGGTACCCAGATCCAGATACTTGATCTCCCTGGAATCATAGATAACGCAGCCATTGGATCTGGAAGGGGGAGGGAGGTTCTCAGCATGGTGAGGGCCGCTGATCTTATCCTCCTGATAACCGATAATGAATGCAAGGGCATGGACAGGATAATAGAGGAACTCAGGAAATCCGGGATAGTTGTCAACAGGAGAAAGAAGAACATATCTATGAAGAGAGCGAACACAGGTGGAATTAGGGTCAGGAAGCCAAAAAGCGTTAATATTGATGACATCAGAATAAGGGAAATGGCAAAGGAATTTAAGATCACCAATGCTGAAATCTTCATAAGAGAAAATGTGAATGACGATGATCTGATTGATTTTTTCAGGGGAAACGTAATTTATCTCCCTGCCCTGGTTGTGGTGAATAAGATGGATATGCCTCACGATGAAAAACTTGTCGAAGAGATGAATAGATATGGAGAGGTGATCAGGGTTTCAGCCTCCTCAAAAATGGGAATTGAGGAATTGAAGGAAAAACTCTATGTTTCACTGGAACTCGTGAGAGTATTCCTGAGGGATAAATCCGGAAAAACAGATATGGAAAGACCACTTGTATTGCGAAAGGGAGCTACGGTCAGGGACGTATGCCGAAAAATAAGCAGAGAAATGCTTGAGGCTTTCAGATATGCAATCCTATCCAGCGCCAGAATACGGATTAATGATGTGAAGGTTGGGCTTGATTATGAACTGTCTGATGGCGATATAATAACAATTGTGAGCAAGTATTAGTCCTTCACGATATGAAAATGATATCCGGATTCCCTGAGCCTGTCGAGAAGTGTTTCAAGATGCTCGTTATCTCGAACATTTACACTGAACCTTATACTCTGATAACCCACAGGTGTGTCCTGTGAAAGATTGTCCACCTCCGCATGAAATATGTTTGCACCAGAATTTGAGATGGCAGACGTTATGCTGTGAAGAGTTCCGGGCTTGTCAGGGATTTTGCATTCTATTCTCACCAGCCCCATGTCGGTTTCCATGCCCTTGTATATGATCTTTGACAGAAGAAGCAGATCAATATTTCCTCCTGAAACGACAAGAACTGTTGGCTCTCCCCTTAGATCGATTTTTCCAGACATCACTGAAGCCAGTGGTGCAGCACCAGAGGCCTCGACTACTATCTTCTGCCTTTCAAGAAGCTTGAACAGGGCATAAGCCATCTGCTCGTCATTTACCGTTACGATGTTATCAACATATTTCTCTATGAGTGATATGTTGATGTCCCCCGGGTTCTGTACAGCTATTCCATCTGCAATTGTAAAGCCTCTTGAAGATGGATTGGGGTTTCCCTCCATAGTCTGTATGACGCAGTCGCAGTTTTCACTCTGAACACCGTAGATCTTGATATCTTCCTTTTTCTCCTTCATTGACATGGCTATGCCGGATATGAGACCTCCCCCGCCTACCGGCACAATCACGTTTTTTACGTCAGGAACATCTTCCAGGATTTCCAGGCCAATTGTTCCCTGACCTGCAATTATCCATCTGTCATTGAAACCGTCTATGAACGTTCTTTTCTCCTCCTGGGAAACTCTCTTCGCTTCAATGAACGCCTCCTTGTAACTGTTTCCCTTCAGCACAACCTGTGCCCCATAATTCTTCACGGCATTGATTTTTGCGCTTATTGTATAGGACGGCATTACTATTTTTGAGCTGATATTGCTAATCTTGGCAGCATAGGCGACGCCCTGCGCATGATTGCCTGCACTTGATGCCACCACTCCTGCGGATTTTTCGCTGTCGGTTAATTTTGACATCTTGAAAAGTGCCCCCCTTGTCTTGAATGATCCGGTCTTCTGGAAATTTTCAAGTTTAAGGAAAACGGGTGCCCCAAACATGTCAGAAAATGTCTTCGAAAAGATCACTGGGGTCCTTTCAAGCTTTCCTGAGAGAAATTTCCCTGCTTCTTCTATATCGCCTATTGTTGTTATTTTTTCTTGATCTACCAGAATGATCACCACATGAATTCCTTGCCAATAGAGGATACAATCCTGCCTTCCCCTTGCTTCTTCATAAGATTGACATCCTCCATGAAAATCCGGATCTTCATTTTTTCTGATTCCACGTATTCTTTGTCATTCATATATTTCAGGTTGATGCTCACATTAAGAAGTGAACTTTCTATCGCTGATACTGCCATATTTAGGGATGCCCCTGCATCGGTGATTGCACCGGGCAGGCCCATGTCAAGAAGCCTCAGTGAAATTGCTGCAACCCTCCTGCAGGTTGCCGCGATCCTCCATGGTGATGAAATCGCTGATTTTGTTGCATTTGCTATAGCCTTATCCCGCCTCTTCTTTTCCTCCTCAGTGCTCCTTGGGAGTCTCCTTGATTCCATTATCCCATTGAAAGCTGCTGTATCAAGTTCAGCAAGGTCAGAAAGTTCGTTCCTTATGTCAGTGCATTCAGCCAGTATGGATTCAAATTCCCTCTTTTTTTCCTCATAACCCTTCTTCTTCATTGATAAACCCGACACCATTGAACACAGTGAAACCGCAACGATACCCGTAACTGCTGACGCTGCTCCCCCGCCTGGAGCAGGAGAATCAGAGGCCAGGTCAACAATAAACCTGTTCAAGTCGATCATTCCCACACCTTCCTTTCAAATACCTGGTTTCCAGTGAAACTGTGCATTCTCAAGTAAAATTTCATTGAATCTATAAGGGCTTCCATAGGAACGAGTCCGACTATTTCAGATTCAATCACTTCAATGCCGTATGACAGGGCTTCCATCTTCACAAGTTCATATGCCCGATGTATTGGTGTTCGCCTGAAACTTGTCAGATTCATGGATATTTGAACACATTTTTTGTCCTCAAGATAGAAGGCAAGGGCCTTAACGAATGCAAGCCCGCCGTCCTTTGCCCTCAGTGCCTTTGCAATTTTCTTTCCTATTGACATATCCTCCGTCCTGAGATCTACATTAAAGGCTATGAGGAAATCCCTGGAACCTATTATGGAGGCACCTGCAGAACCAACGGAAGAGGGACCGTAATCTGGCATGTACTGCTCTTCCCCAATGTGCTCCCTTATTTGCTCAAACTGGAAATTCTTATTTCTTATATTTTCAAGGTTCTTCCTGCTCTCAATTCTGGCTGCTTCACCATACAGGTATACAGGTATAGAAAGTTCCTTTCCAACCCTTTGAGCCAATTGTACAGCAAGTTCGGAGCACTCTTTTATTGAAGTTTCGGAAACAGGGATAAACGGGATAACGTCAGCAGCACCAAATCTTGGGTGCTCTCCAGTGTGCTTATTCATATCTATGATCTCTGATGCTTTCTTGATACCCATGAAAGCTGCTTCAACAGCAATATCGGGACTGCAAATGAAAGTAACAACTGACCGATTATGGTTCGGGTCCATTTCTGAATCAAGTATCTTGACGCCATGCACTGAGGAAATAGCATCCATGATCATATTCACTTTTTCTTTATCCCTTCCTTCGCTGAAATTAGGGACGCACTCTACAACCTTCATAACACTGTATGATTAGTTTCAATTAAAAATATTGCAGTACAGGCATGTCTTTATATGGACTTGGGAGCATACATAATGAATTCATTCTCTGCTACAATGTGAAAATTAAGGCTAAATTATAGAATAAAATTTAATAAAACAATTAAGATCATGTGAGGATAATTAATGAGGAAAAATATTGTGATAATCGGTCTCATTCTGCTGGTGGTGGGAATAGCTCTCGCAGTAGTTGGAGCACAACTTGTGGTCCCGCAAGCAGGCATCAATGCCAAACCTTCATCAGAGGTTAGCCTTGGAAACAACCTGTGGAGAACCAGTGAAATAACCCTTACAAGTTCAACTTCCATAGTTGAGGACCAATCATCCGCATCAAGCGTCTATCTTGTAAAAGCGTCATTGATATCGAGTGTTACACAGAGTAACCTCAAAACTATTGGGGTGGCTCCATCCAGTCATACCACTGCCTCATCCGAGAACATTTTCACTTTTGCTGTTACATCATCTGGGTCGTACTACCTGGTATCAAATTCGACATCTCAACCAAGTAATGCAATTTCTGTAATCAATGCAGCCTCCATCATAGGTCCTGCTTTAGTCCTGTTGGTTGGTGGAGGACTTGCCTTTGTAGGACTGATAATTCTTATAGTGGGATTGATACTGAGAAAAAAGATGCCACCAAATCCTGAAGAGTACTGACGTATAAGTTGAAATACAATCATCTTTTTTATTAAAGATTTTCAGGAAATGAAAAATTCATGGCACCACATCTTGCATGGGTTCTATTTAAAACCA
>JAKARU010000001.1 GCA_021819225.1 Thermoplasmata archaeon | reverse complement strand
GCTGCCGTCCTGCAGACATACTTGATGTCAGCAGCAGAGAATCCCTCTGAAATGACTCCAAGTTCTTCATAGTCTATACCATCGCTCAATTCAAGATCCTTCAGAAAAATCCTGAAAATCTCGGATCTTGACTTCTGGTCAGGTGGCGGAATGAATATCCTTGTATCGAATCTCTCAGGATTCAGCATGGCTTCATCAACATCCCATGGATTGTTTGTCGCAGCTATCAGTATTACCTGGCCATCGTTCCTCTTCCTGAGATCAGTCATCTGCCGGAGCATCTCTGGCACCCCCCTCTTCATATATGATGAATTGATTGAAGATCTCCTGGGAGCAAGTGACTCGAACTCATCAAAGAAGATTATTATGGGTGCGTGGGTAAGGGATTCCTCAAAAAGGCTCCTGATATTCTTCTCGAAGGCTCCAAACCTGTTATCCAGGATATATGATGGTGTAACCGTGACCATGGGATAGGAAATCTCGTGAGATATCGCCTGAGCGATGCTGGTTTTTCCAGTTCCAGGTGGTCCGAATAGAAATATGTTCCTGCCAGTAATTCCATATTTCCTTGCAAGATCAGGCCTTTCCCTGGCCTTGATCACCTGGCGGATTATGGTATCCTTGACTTCGTCAAGGCCTGCTATATCATCAAAGGTGGTTTCATAGATCTCTGGATGCAGATCGACAATGAATTCTGTTCCAGGACCATACTTCTCAATTTTTTGGGATTGACCTGCTGGTACCTTTGCTGCGGGTTGCCTATCATCTCCTGCCCGGTTAGGCACCGGCATCTTTCTCGTGATCTCATCCCGCCTGTTCAGGGATGTGTCTGCAATCTTCATGAACTTCTTCTTCTGGTCCGGATTCATTGATGATGATCCATCAAGGATTTTTCTTGATATTTCAAGATACTTTGTGGCCGCACCATGGGGATCAGAAGACTCCATGGACATCGCCTCTTCTACCAGAGCCTGAATCTCGGATACAAACCTCCTCTCTTCGTCAGGATTCATGATTTTGAATGCACCTAAACAGTTTAAGATTATGCATTTCCAGTTCCTATTCCGTCTTTTCCCTGTCGTCTTCTATTGATTTCATCCTTTCCCGGAGCCTCTTCTCCATGTTTTCTATATCTCTTGACACCTCTGCGGGTTCCCCTGGGCTGTCATTCTTCATGGATGGTGGCACATTCTGTCCCACATCATCCAGTAAACCGCCGAACAGGTCCCCGACCCTTTCACTCTCGGCAATGGCCTTGTCCAGCTCTCCTTCCATCTGGCTCATCCATGCAGGACTGACCTGGCCCTTTGACATTGTCTTGACAAAACTCTTCATGGCATCTGAAAAACTGCCCATCACGGAAGACTGATCCTTCATCATCTCCATGTCCTCAACTACAAGAATGAAGGACCTTATCTTTGAGGCCTGGTCACGCAATGCCCTTGCTTTTTCCGAGAATACCTTGCTCAGGTTTCCATTTCCTATCCCTGCGGCCTCCTTTGACTTCTTCTCATACTTTTCCGCCATTGTGTCACACTGCCTGGCGTGATTCTCCGATTTCTTCTTTAGCATCTGGATATTCATCTGCGTCTCAATTTCAAGTTCTTCCCTGGACTTCCTGTTCAATAAGCTCATGATAACATCACGTCCCCATTTTCATCCTCTTCCTGATCCTTCTCCTCCTTTTCCTGGATTTTCTCGGCAAGATCAGCCTGGATGTCCCTTCTATCAGTGGAATGCCCGTCCTTCATCGCATCAAGGTAGGTGTCTATCGTATCGAGGTTACGTTCAATCTCTTTCGTTTCCATTATTGAAGCTTTTGTTTCCCTCTGCAAAATCTCCATGTTCTTCCTGTTCTTCATTATCGCATCAATCTTCTTCATGAACTTGCTACCGGATGATAGTTCCTGGATGGCATATATTGTTGAAAGAAACTTATACCTGAGATGAAGGTCTGAAAATTTACTCTCAGAGACTGCAAGCTGATCACTCGCCCTCTCGATCTTGACCTTGTCCATTTCATCATCACCATGATTGCTCTTTTTAATTTCATCCTTCAGCTTCCTGATCCTGTCAGATTCCATGCTCATCATGACGTAGGTGTCCTGCATGGACTTCTTTACAGTCTGCATTCCTTTCTTGCCCAGGAATTTTTTTGACCCAAACCTGCCCCACAGTCCTGCAAGGTTCATTGCCCATTCCTGCTTGAAATCCCTGGATGGGGAACTTTTCATCATCTTCCTGATAATGTCATCAATATCCGTAGCCATTATTATCCCTCAATTATTAGCAAACCGTTCCTTCCATTCGAAGTATCTATCCAGGCTCGATCTATCGGATACTGGCTTCACCTTTGAAAGGGCAAAGCTGAAATCTTCCTGCAGGATATCTGAAATTCTGTACTTGACATCATTCCCACCATCAGATACGAGTGAATCGACTTTCTCCATCAGATCCCTGTTAGACCTCCGGAGCATATTCCTGATTGCCTCGGAACAGACATAGAACAGGTCTCTTCCGGAAAAATTTTCAGTGGCTGCCGATATCTGCCTTAAATCTGCCCTGACCTTATAGCCTTTCATCTCCGTGTTAATGCGCAGTATCTTCTCCCTTGTTTCCCTGTCCGGAAGGCCGATAAATATCTTCTTCTCAAATCTGGAAAGAATTGCCTGGTCCAGCTCCCACGGAACGTTTGTCGCAGCAACAGTCATTACAAACTGATCGCCTGTTCCAAACCCATCAAGCTGCCCCAGGAATTGCTGCAGAACAGAGCCGGAACTCCTGTTGCCGTCATCCCGCTTCCTTACGAGAGATTCGACTTCATCCAGGAAAACTACAGAGGGAGACTTATCTCTCGCGACATCATAAAGGCTGCTCACAATTCTCTCGGAATCACCAACATACCTGGAGAGGAGCTCAGATATTGTGACATTGAAGAATGTGGCTCCTATGTTCGTGCTTATGGCCTTGGCAATTGTTGTCTTTCCAGTACCGGGTGGCCCAAACAGGAGGATATTCCTTAACTTTGGAACCGTAACATTCTTGCTGGGCGAGGCAAGTGCAAAGAATACAGCTTCCTTGATTATGGCTTTCTCCTCTTCCAGTCCCCCTATCTCATCCCACCTGACATCAGATTTGGAGATGAGCGCCTCTATCCTTGACCTGAATTCGCCCTCCATCTTTCCTATGAGCCCTGAACTACCCTTCTTTGATGTATTCTCCGTCGACCTTTTTATCTGGCCTGAGGTAAGGCTTTTCTTCTTCTCTGCCCACTTTCCTGCAAGTTCGGCATATCTCACGGAATCCCTCTTATCAATCTTTGCAAGAAGATTCAGGTTACCGATGATAGAATTCACATATGCGAGAGATTTCTCCCGATCCCCCCTGCCCTCAGCCTCTTCCTCCATACTTATATCATTTGTGAGAACCTTCTTGATATTCTCGATAGTAAGGTAGTCGGCGTCCATCTGGATCACTCATTTTCTTCGCTTGAATCTTTTTCCTCACTCTTTGAAGATTCCTGCTTTCCTTTCGTCGGTGATAGATTTTCCCTGCTCTTATCCATCTCCCTGAAGATATCCATGTACTTGCTTTCCTCACCCTTTTCGTCATCGTCCAGAGATGATACATCATCTATGCTCGAAAGCAGGTTTTCCCTCTTTCTCTCGTTCAGTTTTTCTTTTGACTTGCTTTCAATCAATAAACCCTTTACCTTTGCAGGGTCCATCCTGTTAATGAATTTTTCAGTCGGATCCTGGGCAGTAGTTTTTGCCCTCTTCACCTCATTCAATATCCTTACTGTGTCCCTGTATGATTTCATGCTCTTGTCTATTCCTGCAATGTCCTTCTCTATTGACTCCAGTTCATGGGCGATATTCCTCCTCCTTGAATCTGGCGCGTCAACTCCCTCCTTGAATAAGGAATCATACCTGGCTTTCTTCCTATCTCTCTCCTTTTCCAGAATAGTCAGGCTTGATTCAGCCTCGATTACTAATTTATCCAGATCTTCAGGGGACATTGACTCAACGTCAGTGTCTTTATTTCTGTTGAGGATTTTCATTTCGATCTGATTAATAAGGTTAAAACAGGTATAAAATTTTATGGATCACCCCTTGAGGTATCCGATAACGAAGCCAACTATGAAAAGGATGAGGCTGGTTCCTATAGCGCCTATATTTGAAAATGGAACTATTTTTTCTATGTTGTCTATAACATACACAATATGATTCTTAACGTTAGTTTCAAATGTCTGGAGTGATGCACTCGGGATTACGGAATAATTTATGTACTCTCCAAGAAGTACAGCCAAGACTATGAGCAACACAGACCAGACACCTTTCTTGATGCCCAGACCGAAGAGAAGCCCATCGACGAAGATCAGGGCAAGTTCAACCAGAGGATTTGAAAGTATAGAGGCTAAATCCATGAATTAACATGCGTGATTGGAATAAAAATGTTGTGATACAATGGTATGCCAGAGTTGGATTTGTGACAGAAAGTGTGGACCCACAAATGCCGGACCCTTTCATTACTGCATATAATCGAATACCATTATAAAAAAATCGATTTTTTCTTAGTTTTCAGGAAATTACTCGATCTTAAGAGTCTTTATTCCCTTTATAGGTGTTTTTATCACCAGGACACCATTGGTATACTTAGCAGAGACAGGCTGCTCCAGATCGATATCCACAGGGAGCCTTATTGACTTGAACAGCCTGGATGGCCTCTGGTCAAGATAGACATTAGCATCCTCCTGTTCTTTCCTGCTTGCAGAGAGTTCTATTGAATACTTGTTTGCTGTTACCTTGATGTCCTTCTTTTCGAACCCAGGCATGTCTGCCTCTATAACGAGGTCCCCACCTGATTCATACATTTTGACTGGAGGATACAGGAATGTTAAAACTTCCTTTGCTCTTTCATTGACATTTTTCATAAACTCATCAGCCATAAATCTCAGTGGTCCATAAACAGTAGTCATATCTGATTATCCTGATAGATTATTTAAATATTTTTTAGCTTTGTAAATCAAATTATTTTGTCTTCCTTTATCTCCTGCATAGTTTCTGAAAAGAATTCTCCGATGCTTTCAATGATGCTATAATAGTTCTTGTTCCTGCTGTTAGCCGGTATCTTACTCATTATTGGCTCGATTATCCTGTTCCTCAATTCGTCTTCGATCATCCACTGTATTCCCATCCTGAAACGCTTTTCACCTATCTTGCCGGACTCCTTGAGATACTCCCCATGGAGTTTGATCAGGTCTATCAATCCCCTGTATGATTCCATGTCCTTCACCGTAGTCCCGACAACCTTTCTCGTAAAGGGCCTGGCATCATCCATAGCAAGCGTATCTTCAATATCCTTCATTGCAAAATATGAATCGTCCCTGTCCATCTTGTTGATCACGAAGAGATCAGCAATCTCCATTATGCCAGCCTTTATGGCCTGAACCTGATCTCCCAAACCAGGACCGAGTACGAGAATTGTGGTATCAGCGAGATCCATTACGTCCAGATCAGCCTGTCCGGCACCGACAGTCTCGACAAACACAATATCAAAACCAGCAGCGTCAAGTATTGCTGTGGATCCTATGGATGATTCTGAAAGGCCGCCCCTTGCCCCCCTGTTTGCAAGGCTTCTCATGAAGATTTTTTTCTCGTTCAGAGCCTCCTGCATCCGAATTCTGTTCCCGAGAAGTGATCCACCGGTATAGGGGCTTGAAGCATCGATGGCAAGAATTGCTACGTTATATCCCATATCAGACATCAGGGAAGCAACATTGCCTATCAGAGTACTCTTGCCGATTCCAGGCGGCCCTGTGATACCAACTACCTGTGACCTGCCGGTGTGATTATACAGGAGGGCGAGCATCTCCTTCTTTATTTCCCTGTTTGCCCCCTCTGCATAGGATATGGCTCTCGCTATGCTCCTTCTATCTGACCTGAGGATCCCTTCTATTAGTGCGTTTATATCCGCTTCAATCACCTTAATTTACGGAGTCTTGATTCAGTTGCCCTAGAAGTCACATGATCTATGATGACCGCCAGTGGTGTGCCGGGCCCGTAATTCCCCGTAATTCCCATGGATTCCAGGGCAGGCTTGTCCTCATCAGGAATGGTGCCGCCGCCGACCAGAGCAATGTCATCTATATTGCGTTCCCTCATCAGGTCAGCGACCTTCTTGAATACGGTCATATGGGCACCATTAAGAAGACTGAGGGCCACAACGTCAACATCCTCATTTACGGCTGTATCAACAACTTCCTCCGGTGTTGGAAGGAGGCCGGCATAAAGGACCTCCATCCCGGCATCCCTGAATGCCTTTGCCAGTACAAACACTCCCCTGTCATGTCCGTCAATCCCGGGTTTTGCTAGCAGTATCTTTATCGGTTTTTCCTTAAACAATGACTGGTTCTTTCCATCCACCATATATCTCCCTACCTACGTTAGATATTTCTTCTATTGTCGCATATGATTTTACAGCCTCGATTACATAAGGCATTATATTTTTATTCTCGTCAAGGAAGGCGTTCCTGAGATCATTAAGGGCTTTCCTTACACTGTCTTCATCTCTTCCCGATTTTACTGCTTTCAGTCTCTTGATCTGCCTTTCTTCAGCTTCCTTTCCTATCCTCAGGATATTGAGCGGCTTCTCGTTCTCCTCAACATGCCTGTTTACGCCTACCATTACTTCCTTGCCGTCCTCAAGTCTCTTCTGCCTCCGGTAGGACGTTGCAGCAATCTCCCTCTGTATATATCCGCTCTTTACGGCTTCAAGGATGCCCCCCATTGATTCTATCTTGTCAAAATACTTCATTGCCTCCTCTTCCATCTTATTTGTGAGCCACTCCATGTAATATGATCCTCCCAGTGGATCTACGGTATCTGCAATACCGGTCTCCTCGGCAAGAATCTGCTGCGTTCGCAGGGCAATCTTTACCGCATCCTCCGTTGGCAGAGCCATTGCTTCATCATAAGAGTTTGTATGCAGGCTCTGTGTACCTCCAAGGATTGCAGCCATAGCCTCAACCGTTGTCCTGATTATGTTGTTCAGGGGCTGCTGCCATGTAAGGCTATATCCTGAGGTCTGCGTGTGAAACCTGAGCATCATTGTTCTTGGATTTTTGGCACCAAACTTCTCTTTAAGGACTGTAGCCCATATTCTCCTTGCCGCCCTCATCTTTGCAATCTCCTCAAAGAAGTTGATTGAGGAATTGAAGAAAAACGATAATCTGGGCGCGAATTTATCCACATCAAGGCCAGCCTTCTTGCCCATTTCAACGTAATAGAAACCGTCTGCAAGCGTAAATGCAAGCTCCTGTACCGCGCTGGCACCGGCCTCCCGAATATGGTAGCCCGAGATAGATATGTAATTCCATTTTCTGGCGTGATCCGTGCAGAAAGTCATCATGTCCCGAATAATTCTCAAATGTGCTTCCGGTGGATAAATCCACTCCTTCTGGGCTATGTATTCCTTTAGAATATCTGCCTGGACGGTGCCACCAACTGAATTTAGATCCAGTCCCTGCTTCTGGGCAATCGCAAAATACATTGCGGTAAGGACATGGGCAGGCGCGTTTATGGTCATGGATGTTGTAACCTTTGACAGATCTATCCCATCAAATATCACCTCCATATCCTTAAGGGTTGTCACATTAACCCCACATTTTCCAATTTCACCTACTGCCTTCTTATTATCACAGTCATATGCATATAGCGTTGGCATATCGAAGGCTATGCTCAGGCCTGTCTCCCCGTGTGATATTAAATATTTCAGCCTTTCGTTTGTATCTTCAGGTGACCCAAAACCTGAAAACATCCTCATTGTCCATAACTTTCCCCTGTACATATTGGGGTATACACCCCGGGTGAACGGGTATTCCCCGGGAAATCCACTAATTTCTTGAATGTCGGATGGGAGGTCATTCTCAGTATACAGGTCCTTTATCTTTATTCCTGAGGAATTCTCATAATCACCATATACGGGATTGGATATTTTCTCCCATTGTTCGAGGGTTGTGTCCCTCCACCTTTTAAGGGTTTTATCCTCCCTCTCATTGAAACGACCTTTAATTTCTTCCAGCTTTGTATGATAATAATTCTGCTCCTCGGCCATACTGTCATAAGGCAATTAATGGATATATTTTTTAGGTATGCTTATCACATCATCATGCTGAATGTTCTTATTTATACTTGAGTAAATTACGTAACAATCTACGAATACATTGATTCATATTCGTCTTCCATGAAGTCAGTTTTCCAGAATCTATCCGAGTTTGCGAGTATAATCTCTGGAATCTCCTCTGGAGAAACTTTTCTCAAATAAACCCTGTTCCCCAGTTCCCTAAAGGAGTGATAATCGAACGGACGATCGAGAATTTCAAGCCTTTTCTCGTTTGTAGTTATTCCCACATTAACTTCCCGTTCAGTTTGCTCTTTCCATTTTTTGCTCATTGCTGCAGGCTCTCTAAGTGTCCCGGTATGCCAAACTTCACAGCATTCATAAGGCTTAGTGGTGAGATAATGTGGCTTATTTTGAATCCCAAGTTTTCTCTTTCCGAATCTTATATAGGATTCAAATTTCTTCCTGTTTTTCCATTCACTGTGAATAAGATCTCCCCCATCGCCCTTAAATGGCCTATCTCCATACGAGAGACGGAAATAGAATGATGGGAACATATCATTGATTATTTCTGTTAATGGGTTTCCATAAAGGTTCCTCATCTTTATTGCATAAGTTTTCCTCCTATCAAGCCTGGAAGTATCTATTTTCTGATTAAGAAACTCATCTATATCAAGAGCCAGTTTCCAGTCTGTGCTAAGTAGATGCTGCGCTTCTGTTTTCCCAATAGTATAAAAATTGAAGTCCTTTCGTGGTACTTCATCCATCACCTTTACTATTACATTTGATGGGGTCTCAATTGTAAAATCGCCGTATTTCACCAATGCTATTTGGTCAAAGAACCTAGAATTCCACTGCATCCATAGATCCAAGGGAAAATTGAGATCCTTCCAATCTGAAGTTGCAAATGCATATGCTCCTACTGTATCCACGGATGCACATTAACTTGTTATATTTACAAATTTCTAATTAATTATTTAGTGTAATATGCTAATTCCAATGCAGCAATGGCATCAGTTTAGTATCCCTTCTCTTTCGCAAAGGTGATAAAGGTCCGGATCCAAAGATCCAAACTCCCGATATCATATCTCTTTCCGTTTATTCTTTCACCATAGATTTCTTGACTCTTTAACATCATGCCCAAGGAATCTGTTAATTGAAGTTCTCCGTTTTTTCCGGGTTTCGTCACCTCAATGAAGTCATAAATCTCGTTTTGTAATATATAAATTCCAGTGATTCCAAGATTACTAGGAGCATCCATCTTATTTGGTTTTTCGACAAACTTATTAATCCTTACAATTCCTGGTTCGGTTTCTTCGCCACCTATTATTCCGTAGTTCATTACATCATCATATGGAATTTCCTCGAGGGCTATCAGAGGCTTTGCAATACGGTGGTATGTCTTTAGTAAATGGCTCGTAACTGTTAAAGAATCATCTGATCTATAGATTGTGTCTCCAAGTAAAACCAGGAAATCTTCATCCCCGGTAAAATTTCTTGCGTAACTTATTGCATCAGCAAGCCCCTTCTGTTCCTTTTGCCTCACAAAATAAATATCTGGAAAATTATATTCTCCATTGGCGTCAAGTTCATCGTCCATTTTATGCCGGTCAAAGTAATTTATTATTGCCTCCTTCCCAGCGCCCACAACCATCAATATTTCATCGACGCCGGAACGTATAGCTTCATCCACAACATAATGGATTACGGGCTTGTTCAATATCGGCAGCATTTCCTTTGGCTGCCCCCTAGTAAGGGGGTACAATCTTTTGCCCATTCCTGCAGCCGGAATCACGCATTTCTTAATTCGTGACATTCAGCCCAACTCCATAATCTAGTTTCACGGTTTTATTATCTATGATTCTTCTCAGGTCTATGATGTGCCTGTCCTTTACTCCTTCAAGGTACTCTGAAAAGGACGGCCATTCTGTTGCCACGATCACAAACTCTGACCAGTTTATTGCGGTTTCTGCATCCGCAACGATATCTATTCCCTCAACCTGCGATGTTACAGGGTCAAAGGCTTTCAAATTATTATACCCCCTGCGTTTTAATTCCGTTATCAGTTCAATAGATTTGCTCTCCCTAAGATCTCCAGTATTTTCCTTGAAGGACAGTCCCAGCACAGTTATCCTAGAATCCTTTTCAGGGATTATGTTTTCTATTCTGTTAACCAGGTTACCAATACGATTTTCATTATATTCGATCGTACTTTTAATTATAGACAACTCCACCCCCATATCGTTCGCAAATGAGGCGATTGCCCGAGTATCCTTTGGAAAGCAAGAACCCCCATAACCTGTTCCTGCATTAAGAAACGCCCTGCCAATCCTTTGATCCATCCCCATCCCGTCTGCGACTACTCTTATATCGGCGCCCGGAACTCTTTCACAAAGATCAGCCATCTGATTAATAAACGATATCTTTGTCGCCAGAAATGCGTTACTGGCGTATTTGATCAGTTCAGCATTCTCGTTTGTTGTTATTATCATATTAGAATTAGTGAATGACCAGATTTTTGAGAAATCCTCAACTCCTCCATTACCTCCAATTACAACCCTATCGGGTTTTGTCGTGTCTTTCACAGCATTTCCTTCCCTTAAAAACTCGGGGTTAGACAGAATTTCCCTGTTGATCATGGAACCTAACATTCTCGCCGTTCCAGGAGTTACCGTGCTTTTTATAACGATTTTTGATTCCGGGTCAATTTCATTGATCTTCTTTCCAGACTCAATAACGTAGTGTACATCAATTCTGTCATTGACAGTTGGTGTTGGAACACATATCAATGTATATTTGCTCCCAGTTATGGAATCATATGAATTTGAAAATTCAAGTCTTTTCCTATTTTTCTCGATCAGAGATGAAAGTCCGGGCTCAAAAATTGGGATCTCTCCTTCTTGAAGACTGCGTATTTTTTCTCCATCGATATCGATTCCCACTATCTCATAACCATTATCTGACAGAACGGCCATTGTAACAAGGCCAACATATCCCAATCCAACCACTGAAATTTTCATTTATTTACCACCTTTAAACCAGCTTATTGTTTTTGAGAGACCTTTATCGAGATCTATTGCTGGTTCAAAACCGATTAGTTTCCTGGCTAAACTTATATCTGCTGACCTCCTTGTTGGATCATCCACCCTTGATGGCTTATAAACTATTTTCGACTTTGACCGCGTAAGTTCTAAAATTCTCGCAGCAAGATCGTTGATTGAAATTTCCTTTGTGGCTCCAATGTTCAGTACTGTTCCAGAAAGATCTCGCATTGTCAAAAACTTCCATGTGGCAGATACCCAATCGTCAATATATAGAAAAGACCGCGTCTGTTTTCCATCCCCGAATATTATGATGTCCTCATCATTCAGGGCAGCTTTCACAAATCTAGGAATTACTCTTCCATATTGCCCATCCTCTCTTATTCTTGGTCCGTATACATTGAAGGGCCTCTGTATTCTAGTGTCTATCTTGTAATATCTATGATATGACATTATCAAAGCCTCGGAAAACCTCTTTCCTTCATCATAACAACTTCTTATCCCGTTAGGATTTACATAGCCATAGTATGTTTCAGGAGTGGGTATAACACTAGCGTTTCCGTAGACTTCTGATGATGATGTGTACATAAATGTTGCACCGGACCTCCTCGCGATTTCCATAGCATTCTGGGTGCCCCATGAATTAGATGATAATGTATCCAGTGGATGATCGATATAATCTTCTGGGGAAGGCCTCGCAGCAAGATGCACCACATGGGTGTATTCTTCCTCATCATTGTAAGTTTCCACTTTAGCCCTGATAAATTTAACACCGTTTTGAATGTTTATCCTGTCCATAGTTGATAAATCATCTATAACTGTCACTTTAAATCCATTTTTCAAACAAAATTCTGCCAGATGGGAGCCCAGAAATCCGTTTCCACCAAATATTAAAATATTGTTACTCACACATCAAAATTGCT
The DNA here is from genome assembly GCA_021819225.1 of Thermoplasmata archaeon. Next base: position 28,912 of record JAKARU010000001.1, on the reverse strand, counting down.
TGAAATTATTAATAACTATTGCCGTTTGTGAAACAGAGTCTCAGCTGTTGGATTGTACAGCATCCCAATGATCTTCGGTTCCGAGATATTTTTCCTGTTTCCATATTTTCATTGATTTCTTTGATGTTTCCTCCACACATAACATTTCTATTTTTGAGAATAACATAAATAGGATTGAAGACGTATTTCGTCTCCCATTCTCATTCCTGGATTTTCCTCGTACACATTATTTGCACTACACATTTTTAAAATGTATTCTTCAATGTTTCCTTTATTCATCCAAAAGTTCCCATGTCATTTCATTGGATATGTTTAGACTTAATTTAAGGCTCCTTATGGTTTTTCCCCATCTGGTCATGGATCTACTGAAAAAAATGATCCATACCTAATTCTATCGTAAGTATAGATGACATAAACATGAAATGTCTCTGATTGTTCACGATTATCAATTATCAGGAAAGTGTAAGATAATAAATAGTATGAGATAATAGGTATACATGGGATTCTTCAAAAAAGAAATTGATATTAACAGCAGTAAGGATCTGTCAACGCTGGTAAATGATTTTGTGTCTTATTTGAAAGAGCAGAAATGGAAAGTACAGAGTAATGTAAGCGATGACAAGGCGATAATTCAGGCACAGAAGCCGGGGATACTCAGGGATCTGGTTGCTGCCGATAGGGCACTGACATTTGTTTTTGAGAAAAATCAATCTGGAGGGTTCCACATTACTACGGGAGTCGGAAAGAAGGCTGAGAATCTTGCAATAACTGCCATAGAAGTACTTCTTCTTTCAGAAATATTTATCTTTATAGATATACCTGAGATTCTTTTTGCTGAAGTGGTTGAAAAGGATCTATTGAGACAACTTGAAGCAATCGCTATGTAATTATCCGGCGAATTTTTTTTATATTTTTTAGGAATCTTTTAATAACTTTCTGGTGCATAGTGGTTTGAATGCCTAATATTAGAAGATCATTTTCCGAAGGATACCTTTATCCGGCTGAAAGATCCGAAATGGAAAGGACGCTCACAGATCTTGATGTATCCCTGCCGGGGGCAGAGAGACTGGGAGAGTTAATAAGTATCCTTCTGCCTCATGGGAATCTGAAGAACTGCGGGGATCTGATTCTACAAGGGCTGAAACAGGTGGACCTTAATAGATTTAAAAACCTGGTGATAGTGGGAACAAACCATAAAAAAACGAATCAGCCAATTTCATACTGTGAAGGAATCTCCTTTAAATTTTATGATGAAATAGTGGAAATAAATCAGGATCTTCTGGAAGGTATAAAGTCAAATCCATGGCTTATTAAAGATAATTTGATCCACGAACAGGAATATTCAATAGACGTTTTCCTGCCATACCTGAGGCATTTAACCGGGGAAAATTTTTCAATAATCCCCATAATGGTCAGCAAACATACCGTTGAAGAATCAAGAAATCTTGCCAGCACGTTCGGCATGCTAAAGAATGAAGCACTCCCGGTAATATCATCGAACCTGAACCAGTATGAGGACAGGAATACCACAATAACAAAGGACGATGAGATCATAAAATCTTTTTTGTCACTTGACACTGCAGAATTTTTCAAGACTGCAAAAGAGATCGGGCATACTTCCTGCAATTTGGCAGGAATGGGCGGCATGATGGAAATTACCCGGAAACTTAACGGGAGGATTAAAATCATTGCGAGAAAAACATTATGCTACAACAGCAATGGAATCGAAAGATGTACAGGGTATATTACAGCTGTATCATCAATGTAGATCTGATTATGAAAATGGAGTTTTTTCTCTCATTTTTTTGCAGACCCATCCGTTTGGTCTCTCGTTGCTCATTTCTGGAAGTGAATTTTCGTTCAGGAGTTTGTATATGAACACTTCTTCCCTTCCGTTATGCTCCCTTAATATCTTGTAAATTTCGTTTGCATATTTCTCAATCTTATCGTATTTCTTTGCATCCAGTTCTTGATGAATCATATTGAATAGCCTCCAGAGGGCTGCATGTTCAGTCTGGAAACCTGCTATCTCCAACCTCAAATTCTGCATCTTGCTCATTGCAGGAAAAATATATTCCTCTTCCTGGAACATATGATTTTTAAGATGGTTCTCAAGCTCGTCCAGAAGATCAAGATTCAGTTCACCCCCCTCAATCTGCTCTATTATCTCTCTCATCTTCATCTGTTCAATTATGTGGTCGTCTTCAAAATCTTTCCTGACCTTCATGACATTTGAATATTCAGTAAAGATAAATAACCTTAACCTTATATTTTAGCCAGTCGAGGTTTACTCAAAAATGTAACTCCCCGTACCTCCAGAATCCAGAGAATCTGATGCAGATAGGGTGGTTAAATCGATTCATAGACCTTGATTACCTCCCTGGCCCAGTTATCATATCGTTTAATGTAGGCTTCAAGGCCTTCCTTCTTGGGTGAATGAACCCCTTTAAGGAATGTTTCACGGTCCGAATAATAATATGGCTTGTCCCCCATTGTTTCCCTGAATACAGGGATATCGTTCAGGACTGGTTGTGTGTTTAATAACATTGCTTCCATTGGGGGAAGCCCCTGCCCTTCGTTAATTGTGTTAAACACGAAATAGTCAGCTTTATTAATGTAGTCTGCAACCGTTGTTGCATCTTTATATCCTAAGTAATAAACGTTATCTGGCTTGTTTCTCATGCAATCTTCATAGTATTTTTGATAAGTGATATTCCCTATGTGGTAGAGCGAAATGTCCTCACTCCCCCTGACATAATCATATAAAACATCAAATCTCTTTCTAACTCCAAATTCGCCGAGTGTAAATAAATGGATTTTTCCATCGTCAGGGTATGGATTCTTCCCAGAGGGTTTCATCTTGCGTGCTGCACTGGGTATGACAGATATCTGTTCCTCCTTTACATATGGGAGAAGAGTCTCTTTGACGACATTTGTCTGGACAATAATTCTCCGGTCACGGATCCTGTTTAAAGCGCTTGTATAATACCTCTTCAAACCAGGAGACAGATTATAAATTTCAGGATACACAAGTGGCATTATATCATGGACAGTTACGATGTTGGTCTTGGGGCTAAGCAACCAGTGAGATGTTGAATGAACAACTTTCGTGTCAAACCTTTCAAACCTCATCATAAATTCCTGGCTTATCCATCCTCCTACCGGCTTACCACGGATGTGTATCTCTATTTTCTTTACCGGATGCTGATGAATTACAACTCCCTCCTTCTGCAAATCCTCAATAAGATTCATAGAATATCGGTATATCCCGTGCATTATTTTGCTTCTGGCAAAGATCAAACTGATTTCCATTCAGGGCGTATTTCTTTCTAATTATTTAGCGTATACGTTTTTAATATTGATTTGCAAAAATCATTTATGGAAGGGATGCCAACATTTCATCCGGTACATTCTGTAACCTCACATAAGGCCTTGAAGTTGGTAAAGATCGGGGTCGAACCCATTGAGAAGCCATGATATTATAACCCGCTTCTTGAAACTCATTAACTACACAAAAATGGTCAAAAACTTAGGGTTTTCACCATCCATGCAAAATTCAATATGCATGATTACATAATAGTCTGAAATGCCTGTAACTTCATCCGGTTCGATATTGAGATTCAAGAATGGATCTATGTACTTTATACCTCTCTCAGTAATTTTCCTGCTTTTTGCAGTCCTTATTCCATTCTATATCTATCCCGGATATTTCCTTGAAAATTTCCTTAATTTTTTACCGTATCCTCTAATAATAATTGTCGTTTTAGTATATGATATAACAAGATACAGGAAAATGGCAACAATTGAAGTCTGGGAAAACAAAATTGTAATCGCCAGCAGGAAGGGGACAACAACCGTGCTTTATAAAAACATAGAAAGTATTGCACATGACGACAGGGTTAGCAATAAATTGCTGATAATCAAAACGAGAAACAACCTGGAGATAGGGATCTTTGACAGACCAATTAGAAAAAAAGGGTCAACGGTTCACAACTTTATTTTATCCAGAATAAGATAAATTTCAAATTTCTTCTTGTCATTCCAAAGTGTTCTTTACGGGATTTAATAAAAGTTGATTGACACATATTTATATACTTTTATGTAAATGGCGTATGGCATATGTCAATACATCATGTCAATAATATTTAAATACATCTTTGAATATAGAGTCTTGATGTATCCATGATTTCAGATTCAAAAGACATCAAGATTACCTTGCGGATCTCTGAGGATGATCTTGATGAAATTGATACGTTCCTGGAGAACAACCCAAGGCAGGGTAGCAGATCTGAATTTTTAAGAAACTGTGCGCTTAACTATATCAGCAATAAGAGCTCGAGGAAGGGGGGCGGCAATTCCAACTCCGTTATTCTTTCCAGGAAGCAGCAGGAACTTATAGAGAGGATGGTTGATCTGGGTTATTATTCCGGAGAGGAGGAGGCCATTAAATCGATTATAGAGTACGTATTCGATAATGGCATGATAAAGACCATTTTTGAGGACAGGATAAGCAAGTATGGACAGATTGAAAAATCACTTTTCAGAAATATTAAGGATGAAGAAGATAGAATAAACAGGAGCAGGGGTGTGAGATTGGATGAATAGTTTGAAAATGAATCAGGAGATATTGGAACTGGTTAAGGAGAAGAGCGCTTCCTTTTTTGACATATATAACAGCATGGCCATTGTCCTGATCGGGAATAACATGGAAACAACGATCAGGAAGGTAATATCTGAAATCAAGAATGGAAATATGAATTCAAGGGTTGGAATATATGCCATCAGTGAGGATAGCAATAATGCAAGGATAAACATGGAAGAACTCAGAAATATGGACTTCTTCAAGTATAATCAGAACGAGTCAGCACTTTATGGCAGTGACTTTCTTGAGGTAAGGGATGAAAATGGGATTATTGCGTCCGAGGAGTCATACGAGAAGATATCAAATCCGGACATAAAGTTCCTCAAGTTCAGGGAGCTTGTATCAGATCAGGACAAAAGGAGAGCGGCAGAACTGGCAGCAGCGTACATAGATGCCTCATGGAATGTGGTTTTAATAAGTGATAATTCAGATAAATTTTCACTGGATATGCACTCCACACTTGTGTCCAGGATCCCGGAGGCTTTTGCAAAATCAGCTTCAATAACTTTCAAGAGTTCTAGGGAAACTACCTTTGGTATCAAGGAAGTCTCTGAAATGAGGCATATTCAGGAGAAGTCAAACAATTTTGTGCCCATTAAAGCTACCGATCTGGTGACGGATGACACAAAACTTCTCAAGCCTGACAGGAACGACATAGACAGGAAAGTGCTGCAGGAAGTGAGAAAAATTCTCTCCAGCAGGCCGGAGATCCGATAAAAATTAAAAATACTTACCTAATGATCGATTTTCTTACTTCGGGTAGGGACATTGTCCTGTCACAATAGTGGCACCTGAATACTTCTCCATCCCCTGACTTTTCTTTCTGGAAGAGGGTCTGTACTGGCTCCTTTGAATTTGTGACGCAGTTCTGGTTCGAACATCTTATGACGCCTGTGACTATCTGGGGGATCTCTACGGTAAATTTTTCCCTTATCTCATAATTGGAGATAACATTGATTGTGGCATTTGGAGAAACAAGACTGATCTTGTCCAGATCCTTTTTTGCAAGTTTCTTCTTTTCTATTTTAATTATATCCTTCGTTCCTACCTTGCCACTCTGCACGTTCATCAGCAGGCTGACTGTCATTCCTTCCTTTCCGGTTATCTTGAGAACCTCAAGAACATCAAGGGAGACACCGGGTGAAATGTGATCAATGACAATTCCATCTCCAATCTTGTTTATTTTAAGGACTTTATCTTCTGACATCTTATCTAACCCCCAGAATCATGCTGATTATAGCCATTCTTACAAATACACCATTAGAAGCTTCCCTGAAATAATATGCTCTTGGGTCCATATCAACTTCCGGATTTATCTCGTCTACCCTTGGAAGCGGGTGCATAATTATTGAATTCTTCTTCATTTTACTTACTGTTTCCATATCAAATGAGTATGAACCAATAACCTTTGCATAGTCATTGAGATCGACAAATCTCTCTTTCTGAATCCTTGTTACATAGAATACGTCACTCTTTGTCAGGACATCATCAAGGTTTTCAATCCGTTTGATTCTCCTTGCCTGTTTCATTCCAGAAATAACATGATCTGGCATCTGCAGAATCTCTGGCGATATCAGGTTGACAGTATTATCGAATCTTGAAAGCGCCCTTATCAGAGAGTGGACGGTACGTCCATACTTGAGATCTCCAACAAGACTCACATCCAGATTATCAATCCTTCCAAACTTTTCCCAGATTGTAAAGAGATCGAGCAGGGTCTGCGTTGGATGCTGCCCCGAACCGTCTCCGCCATTAATCACTGGTACTGAAGAAAACTCCGATGCAAGACGCGCGGCGCCCTCCATGGGATGCCTCATGACAACAATATCAGAGTACGATGAGGCCATTCTTATGGTATCTGCGATCGTCTCCCCCTTTGATGCAGAACTTGATTTTGCCTCAGAGACTGAAATTACGTTTCCTCCCAATCTGTGCATTGCACTTTCAAATGACAATCTCGTCCTGGTGCTGGGTTCAAAGAAAAGTGTGGACATGATCTTTCCTTCCAGTTCCTTAACATATTCACCAACTGAAAGACGCTTCTTGTATTCCGAAGCGAGATCAAATATCCTGAAAAAATCTTCACTTGCAACGTCGTCGATATTAACGAGGCTCTTACCTTTAAGCATTAAAAATTATGATGTTACATCATTATTTAAACATATGGAAAAATTAAAACTCTCTCGCAGAATTCATATTTTCAACTCAGGATGATTTCTGATCCATCCTTTCGGATAAAACAGCTGATAAAGGCAGTGTGCATCACCCCGGTTGATGATGGCCGTGTTGCATTCTCCCTTACTATGATCTCCCTTTTCAGGATTTCATCAGTCTCGAGATGGTAGAAACCATTTCTTTCGTATTCCAAAACTGCCCTCTCGACCTGGTCGTAGTTTGGGAGATAAGTTACCACCCTCCCACCGGGAACAATATATTTTCTCTGGCTGGATATGCTTGCCCATGGTTCGGGCAAATCCAGGAAGACGCAATCAAATACCCTTCCCATTCCATCAAATTCCTCAAATTTCATGTTTATGATTTCAATTTTACGATCCGTGGTCAGACCAACATTTTTTCTGGTGATCTCGATTGAATCCGTGCTCTGGTCAATTCCAAGATACGAACCATCAGGGGACAGGTAACGCAATATCATTGAAGTCAGGAATCCGGAGCCGGTTCCACTTTCTAGTATCCTGCTATCCTGCTTCATGTCAGAATACATCATCATAACAGCAGCATCTCTTGGATCTATGATCTGTGGACCTCTCCTTGCAACGCTCTTTAATATTGATGGACCCGGATCCAGGATTAGATAACTATTTTTTTCCAGTCGTACGGTTGAACCAGCTGAAATCACAAAACCTGGGGAAATATCTATTTTCCTTTTTCCATGGATAACATGGTGCCTTTCTTCATCGAGAAATAAGCTTTCACCGTGTTTATTGAAGAGAATCTTCATCTGTCCTACCTCCATAATAACCAAGAATTACATCTGAAACGTTATTGCCTGTTGGCCCTGTCCTGACTCCTGTTCCACATTTGACTGCAAGTTCCCCTGTATTGCTATTCCTGATGAATTCATTGATTGTAGAGGCATCCAGGATATCCCTGATCTGCTCATCAACCAGGAAGCCGGCAAGGCCACTATTTCCATCAGATCCATCTGTTGCAAAGGAAAGGAAGGAAAAAACTTCATCCTTTTCAGCTTCCTTTAGCATAAGCGATGATAGGTAGGTATTCCTTCCGCCTCTTCCATCTCCAGTAACATTTGCAGTACTTTCACCATGTCCTGTAAACCAGAAAGGTCTCTTCAACTCGGAATACCTTGTTCTGATGAGCCTCATCAGATATGGTGCCAGATCTTTCACGTTTCCCGAGATTACCTCGCCAAAATTTACCTTTGGCGAGTCTGTACTGATTTCCTCCAGCATTTTACTGGAATAGATGTGCCCTGAAAGGATTATAGAGTAGTCAGGTAGCGTTTCCATATTCCTCACGTCCCCATCTTCACTATGCCTTATTACTTCAACAACTTTCTCAATCTCATCAGGAATTTTCACATCCCTTGCCGTAGGATAGAATGGATTGGAGCCTATAATCGATATATCATCCCCAGGTACATCAGAAATGGCCATTATCTTAACCTTTTCATATCTGGTTAGCCGCAACATTTTTCCACATTTAACACGGGATAACTGACATCGTACCTCGTTGATTACATCGATAGGATAATCTGCTGTTATGAGTTTCTTCATCAATTCGAGATACTGCTGGTCCGTTATATCTTCTACTGGAACCTCAAATAAGGAGGAAGCCCCTCCCGAAAGCAAAAATAAGAGGGTTTGAGAATTATCAGCTAGAAGTTCGTTTAAGATGACTTTCGAGGAGGAAAACGACTCCTTTCCCGGGTAAGGATGGTTCCCATGAAAACTGGCAAAACCTTCAGGGTCCTCATATCCGAGCGGTGATAAACAGATTGCCTTTGCAGCCCCCCCAATAATTTGTCTCTTCAACCCCTTACACATTTCCACTGAGGCTTTTCCAACTGCAAAGATTGAATATCTGGAAGCCGCAATAAAACGTGACACATCCTGCGTCTTCCCCTCCATTATTGACTTTGGGCTAAGTTCATCTATACTGCGCATGACCGTATCCATGATCATCTTTCTTCTTTCCGGGAGTGGGGTTAGCATCATGTTGCCATCTTTAAAAAGTATATGACAATTTAGGTAAGATTTCAATTTTTTTCCTCTATTGTTTCGTTTTTCCAGCTACACACAATTTTTATTTTCGTAATCAATGAACCACAATGGCCGATGTTGCGGAACTTGTTGAAAAATTTAGAAATGAGAAACTCGAGGTTATAGATACCAGGGATTTTGATTCATATTCATCAGGGCATGTACCCGGAACAGTGCTTGCTCCGTTTTATGAGCGACGATGGCCGGATGAACTGGCAGAATACATGAAGGGAAAGAAGACTGACATTTTATTCCTTTCAAGCAATGAGGAGATCGGGGAGAAGATAGTGAAACTATTGTCAGAAAGAGGGGTTGCTGCCAATGTAATAACATATGAGGAGTTCAAGAATAAAGGAGGTTTCGGAGAGGCAAAAATGCAGAACATTACTGCAGATGATTTTTCGAATTACATCGATGAATATACGGTGATTGATGTCAGGGAGCCATATGAATGGTCTGGCGGGTATATCGATGGGGCAGAACTTATCCCTATGGAGGAACTTTTCAGTTCATATGGTAAACTTGACAGGGATAAGAAATATGCAGTGATCTGCGAACACGGAAACAGAAGTATATATGCTGCAATGTTCCTGGCTGATAAGGGCTTCAATGTGGCCAATGTCGAGGGTGGAATGAATGAACTCAGGGGGAGAGGAATAATATAGAATTTCTATGGGTGATAGAATCCCACACAATAAAGATGGAACACTACACGGAGAGGAATAATATAGAATTTCTATGGGGGATCGAGGTACTCCAGATCTTCAAGTATACTCATGATCTTTTCCTTCATCTCCTTTCCAGTGATTGCAGGTGCGGGCTTCGTGAGGCTATCCACTAGGGCAAACAGCCATGTTACGATCACGAGGCAAAAAAGCTCAAGAATAAGGACAGAGATCCCAAATACAAATGATGGCTCTGAAGAATTGAAAGAAAGCTCGAATTCCTGGAAGAAAATGAACGGAGTTATTGCCATGGACACAATTGTACCCCTTGAGCTAATATAAGTTCCCACGCACCAGATCAGCATAATCGAAATGCTGAGTATTAATATCATTGGAAAGAATGGAGGATATAATAGCGGGAGATACTTGAATTCCCAAATTGCAGTAAGAGTTGAAATTACAACAGAGAGTATGTAGAATTTCATTGCCTCACCTTATGAAACCTCTGGCTGTTTCCCAATCTTCCTTGCTGATCTTGAACCGTTCGATTGCCTGGAACAGGTCATTTGGGTGCTTTACCAGATACTTGTGAATCTGAATGAATTTCTTCTCAACAGACAGTTCATAGCTATTCAACAACTCATTTTCGATTATCCCGCCCCTTATTCGTATATAAAATTGCAGAATTGCTTCAAGGCTTGAAACAACCGTAAATGTCACATCTAAATTTGACGCCTGCTCTTCCCTGTACTTCTCCAGCTGCATGAGATTGAAGTACGCTGACGAAAGCCCCATCCTTACTTTTGCCTCTTCAATCTTGAAATACAGGCGCATGATGTCTGAAAGATCTGAACTTCCAGATATAATTCGTGTCCTTGTTTTCTCCGGAATGCTGGCATAAATTGAGGAAGCCCACTTATGCCTTGCCATATATGAGAAGAATGTGTTCTTCCAGGACTCTATACGTTCCACCTCCTTAAGTCGTGAGCTGCTGCCTCTGGAATTTCTTATTACCGTTTCCTTCCTCGTATAGGTGTATCTTCCTTTTTCTTCACTGTTCGACATTCCGTCGTGTATTCCCAGACTCTGATCATACTGTTTTCTCTCTGATGGATTCATCAAAACACGGTACGCTTCGTTAAGCTGGCTGGTTATCAGCGAAGAAAGCGGTATATTGTCCCTGTTTAAATCTGGATGCCACTTTTTGATTGCTGTACGGTAAGCCGCCCTTATTTGATCGGGGGTGGCATTTCTGGAGATTCCCAGCAGGGAGTAGTAATCCATTCATCTTAGATTATGACAATTTAGATAAATCCTTTGGGGAATTCCCTTGAGGTTGCACCCAGTAATACCTGCAAGTGAATGGAAGGTTAGGGGAAAATAAAACTTATTCCTGCCCTGTCTTACTGGTTAATTCAAATTCTCATCCGAACCCGGGATTCAGTTATAATCAGCGTGTCTCTTAATGAAATGCATTTATTGTACTGCCATAACGAGCGTATTTTTTCCCATATCATTCTTAGGGAAGACGTCGCCTGGTGCCTCATGGTTATTGTTCATCCCCATAAGGAAGATAATGTGTTCCTTCATGCATAGACAATCTGAAATGCAGTTCGGTAAAATGAAATCTGCAGGCGCCATTATGGCAACTTTCTGATTAAATCGGAGAAACAGAAGGAAACATGTATGATGCCAGTCAAGTGTTTTGCCAGATTAATCACCAGGAATTATATACTTTCCGTCATGAAATTTACATTGGGTTGTGGGAAAATAGATGAAGGAAATTGGCCATATATCCAAAGACATTGAGTTTCTCGCTATCAACAGTGAGCCCGACAGATGCGAAAGAATAATAATTGCCCCTCGCATACATTGGATATGCATGCAGATATCGCATTGATACACGCTCCGAGTATTTATGATTTCAGGGAGCGTAACATAAAATCCGGACCCATAAGTGATGTTATCCCTTCCACGCCAGTTTTTGAGATGTATCCTGTTGGTTTCATAAGCATGCTCAATTTCCTTCACAGTGAGGGGTACAGCGGAAGGATATGCAATATTGCAGCAAGGATGGTAGATTCTAAAAGATTTGATGCGGAAAAGTATCTGAAGTCAATCGATACTGATGTTTTTGGAATTGACCTGCACTGGCTTCCACATACACAGGGAGCAATAAGCCTGGCAAGGGTCATAAGGAGGTTGAGACCGGATGCAAAAATAATAATGGGTGGCTTTTCCGCTTCCTATTTCTGGAAGGATATAATGCAGAATCATCCTGAGGTGGACAATATCCTTGTCGGGGACTTTCAGGAAGAGAACCTGAAGAAATTACTGGATGCATTTAATGGCTCAAATGACCTCTCCTCGATTCCAAGCATCGCATACAGGGAGAACGGGATGATCAAGAAAAATCCGCAGCTATTTAAAAGAGAACTGCTAGATAATGAAAAACTTGACTATTCATTTCTAATGAAAAATGCCATAAAATATGCAGATGTAAAAGGACATATGCCCTACAACGACTGGATTAACAACCCGGAAGCTGTAACCCTGATCGAGCACGGATGTGAGTTCAACTGTGTATTCTGTGGCGGGTCTAATTTTGCCTTCAAGAACAACTTTTTCAACACGAGTCCACTCTTCAGGGATCCGAAACAGATAGCACGGGAGATACAGTCCGCTTACGAGGTACTTGGGGCTCCAGTATTTGTTGTAGGGGACATAAATCAGGGCGGAGAGAAATTTTATAATTCACTCTTCAAGGAGATCCGGGACATGGGAATAGACGTCCCACTCCTGACGGAATATTTTAAGCCCCCATCACATGATTATCTCACTGATCTCTCAAGGACCTTCCCTGATTTTACGGCTGAAATTTCACCCGAATCCTCAAATCAGGCACTGAGGGAAAAGAATGGCAGATCATACACCAACAGTGAACTCGAAAAGAGCATTCAGGATGCAGAAAGCATGGGATGCAAGAAGTTTGATGTTTATTTCACCCTGGGAATAAGCGGGCAGGGGCTAAAGGAACTTAACGATGATATAAACTATGCAAGAAACCTCATGCTGAAGCAGAAAGAACGGAGAATGAAGGTATATGCCTTCATTTCTCCCCTCACACCATTTATAGATCCTGGATCTCTCATATATGAGATGCCGGAAAAATACGGCTTCAAGATCACAACCAGAACTATCGATGGTTATTTTGATCTCCTTGATAAGGGGAAGAGCTGGGTTGACTTTCTTAATTATGAAACCGCATGGATGAGTAAGCAGGATATTGAAAGGAATACCTATCAGGCTGAAATTGAGATGATGAAGGCCAGAATTGAGGCAGGATTGATAAGCAGGGAGGAGGGAAACAGGATAATAGCAAATGTGACCAATTACGCAAATGGAGAAGAGTATGTTCCAAACTCAAATCTGAACTCCCACCTATCATACATAAACAAGGATCTTGAATGGTCAAACAAGCACAAGATCACAAAAACCTCTATCCTGGTTTACTGGTATTCAAAACTGAACAGGATTGAGAAAGAATTTGAAAAATTATAGAGTGATGATTCACGGTTGGTTGAACGAAAGGTTTATAATGAAGAACAAATTTACTTGCAATGACCTATATACCGGATGAAGCACAGATCCTGGTCGATCCCCTTGGATATTCCATTGAAAGGTCAAGGAGAAGGAATTTGATGAGACAGGTTAAAGTAGATATTGAAGGCGAAAGTGTTGAGGAACTACGCAATAACAATGAGAAACTCCTGAGAACCTTGGCCGAACTCCAGAATTACAGCAGGGTCATGGAGAGAAACTTCGAGAACCAGAAAAAAGCTCTGGGAATGGACATTGTTAGGGATATGCTTCCTGTTCTTGACAGTCTTGACGCCGGGATTGTTTCCGGCAAGGATGTGTCCACTCTTGAAAGCATCAGGAAAAATATAATGTCTGTTCTCTCAAAATACGGGTTGCAGGAAATAGAATCTGAGGGGAAGAAGGTAGATCTGAGACTTCATGAGGTGGTTGGTGTTGTTGATGGAGAGGACAATATTATCGCAAAGGAAATTCAAAAAGGATATCTTTTGAATAATGAAGTAATCAGGACATCGAAGGTCATAGTTCAGAAAGGTGAATAAACATGGGAAAAATAATAGGAATAGATTTGGGAACGAGCAATTCAGCTGCAGCTGTTGTATTATCAGGAAAACCCACAATAATACCCAGCGCAGAAGGTGTTTCAGTTGGGGGGAAATCTTTCCCCAGTTACGTTGCATTTACGAAGGATGGCCAGCTTCTGCGGGGACAACCTGCAATAAGACAGGCACTTCTTAATCCAGAGGGAACCGTTTATGCTGCAAAGAGGAAGATGGGAACTGACTACAAGTTCAAGATATACGGGAAAGAGTACACTCCACAGCAGATTTCAGCATTCATTCTGCAGAAGATTAAGAGGGATGCCGAAACCTTCCTGGGAGAGCCAGTTACAGATGCTGTGATAACGGTTCCAGCTTACTTTGATGATAATCAGAGGCAGGCTACAAAGGACGCAGGAACGATCGCAGGGCTTAACGTCCAGAGAATAATCAACGAGCCGACTGCCGCATCTCTGGCTTATGGCATAGACAAGCAGAATCAGTCAATGAAGATACTTGTTTATGATCTTGGAGGAGGTACTCTGGATGTGACAATCATGGATTTTGGTGATGGGGTATTCGAGGTTAAATCAACATCAGGAGATACCAAGCTTGGCGGTACTGACATGGACGAAACCATAATCAAATACATTGCTGATGAATTCAAGAAGAAGGAAAATTATGATCTCACGAAGGATCAGAAGGCGTATATAAGGTTGAAAGATGCGGCTGAGAAGGCAAAGATAGAACTTTCTTCCACCCTTGAAACTGAAGTGAATATACCCTACATAACTGTTGTAGACGGTGATCCAAAACACGTTCTTGTCAAGCTGACAAGATCAAAACTGGAAGAACTTATAGCGCCTATAGTTGCCCGCTCAAGAATACCACTTGAAACTGCAATAAAAGAGGCAGGAATTGACAAGAATGGAGTTGACAAGATTATCCTTGTTGGTGGCCCCACAAGAATGCCATATGTCAGGAAGTATGTTGAAGATTTCTTCGGGAAGAAAGTTGAGGGAGGCGTCGATCCCATGGAGTGCGTCGCAATCGGAGCATCGCTTCAGGGTGCTGTTCTTGCTGGAGACATCAAGGATATAGTACTTCTGGATGTTACACCACTTACACTTGGTATTGAGACTCTGGGCGGGGTATCAACTCCAATTATACCCGCAAACACTGCAATACCTGTGAAAAAATCCCAAATATTCTCCACGGCTGCAGATATGCAGACAGTTGTTACAATTCACGTTGTTCAGGGAGAAAGGACAATGGCAAACGACAATGTATCACTTGGACAGTTCAACCTTGAAGGAATTCCTCCAGCACCAAGAGGAGTTCCCCAGATTGAGGTGTCCTTTGACATAGATGCAAATGGTATCCTCCACGTTACTGCAAAGGATAAGGCAACCAACAAGCAACAGTCAATATCCATAGAAGCTAAGAATAAACTCAGCAAGGAAGAGATTGAGCGGATGAAGAAACAGGCTGAGGAGTTTGCCGAAACAGACAAGAAGAGGAGAGAAGATATAGAGAAGATGAACCTTGCTGAAAATATCGCGTATACCGCTGAAAAGACTCTCAACGAGAATAAGGACAAAATCAAGAAAGAGGATGAAGAATCCACCAGGGAAACAATTGCAAAGCTACGGGAGGCAATAAAAAACGAGAAACCTGATGAGGTTGATACCCTCTCGAAAGACCTTGGAGAGAAGATACAGAAGATAGGTGAACAACTTTACAAAGCCCAGGAAGACACAGCCCAGAACACTGCACAGCAGGAGGGAGCTTCTCAGGAGACCAGCGAAGAAGAGGACGACGGAGAACAGACGGCCCAGTAGGAGAATGATAGGACTTGGCCAAAGACTACTATGAGATCCTGGGTGTTCCCCGGGATGCTTCCCAGGACGATATAAAGAAAGCCTTCAGGACACTTGTAAAAAAATGGCACCCCGACGTGAACCCTGACAATAAGAAGGAAGCTGAAGAGAAGTTCAAGGAAATAGGGGAGGCATACGAGATTCTCTCTGATGTAAATAAGAGGAAAATATACGATCAGACGGGCAAGGCAGATTTTGGGAATGGCCAGGGTGGATTCAACTGGCAGGATTTCGCCCAGAACTCAGATTTTTCGGATATTTTTGACGAGATTTTCAGGAACTTCGGGGGTGGATTCGGCGGAGGGGATTCGATCTTTGGAGGTCGAAGAACAGCCAATCTTGATCTTTCAGTTGAGATATCGATATCAATGGCTGAGTCATATAATGGAACCAAGAAGGAGATAAAATTCAGGAGAACCGTTGACTGTGACGTGTGCAACGGTACCGGGTATGAAGGAAATGTCAAGAAATGCCCTACCTGCAACGGAACAGGTTATGAAAGGATCGCCCAGATGCAGGGTCCCATCAGATTTGTGAATACAATTGTATGCAGGACATGTGGCGGCAGAGGCTTCATAGGAGACAGGAAATGCCATGAATGCCACGGCTCAGGAAAGAAATCAGTTGTTGAGACAAGATCTGTGGACATCCCCGCAGGCGTTAACGATGGGGCAAGAATCGTTTTAAGGGGAGTTGGAGATTCTGAGAAAGGAAACACCGGAGACCTGTATGTTTTCATCAGGGTAAAACCGGAAAGGGGAATAAGAAGGGTGGAGAACGACATAGTAGTTCTTAAGGATATATCCTTCCCTGAAGCAGCCCTTGGGGCTGATGAAAGCATTGAAATATTCAACCAGAAAATTGATCTGAAAATTCCTGCAGGAACACAGCCAAATGAGGTAATCAGGATCAGGGGGAAAGGGTTTCCTAAGATTCACGGAGCAGGCAGAGGTGACATCCAGGTAAGGATAAATGTCCAGATACCCAAAAAACTCACGCCAGAACAGAGGGAACTTATAGAGAAACTTAAGGAAAACCCCATCCAGAAAAAGGGCTGGTTCGGTAAATAACAATGGGCACCATTACATCTTCCATAGCTGTATGGTGGCAGAATTTAAATATTAAAAGCTTCTATATCAATCGATGAACATAGAATTGGCATTCGATAATTCACCTAGTGCAATCAAGGCGATAAATTTTGCAAGAAAGATGGGTCCTGTATGTGACCTTCTAAGCATAGTTTACGTGAATCCCGGAATCATTCGAACACCTACCGGGGCGGATACCATAGTTCCAGAGGCAGTATTTACAGATCAGGAAAAATTTGCGGAAAAGGTAGAAGAATCGGTAAAGTCCATGATGCAGGATTCCGGTATCAATTATGAGTTCCTTAAGATAGATGCAACGGGGGACGAGGTCGCTAGGAAGATTGTTGGAATTGCAGGTGAAAAGAAGATTGACCTTATCATTACTGGAACCAGGAAACTTTCAGGATTGAGCAAGTTCATACTCGGCTCTGTGAGCTCAGAGATCATCAAGCTATCAAATGTTCCTGTCCTGGTTGTTCCCCCCGATGATTCAACCTAACGCGCCGGAACAATAAAGTTTCTCAGAAGGAGACAATTATCAGCACGGACAGGAATGCAACTATTATGTAGGCGATATACCTGTTTATGCTCCCGTTCATGACCACCTTCCCGAATCTTGAGGAAAACTTCCTGATTATAAGGGCAAAATCCACTATCATTATCCAGAATATGTCAAATGTCCTCTCATGATATTCACCACCCGTTTTTTCCTCTCTTGAAAGGTATACCTTGCTGAGGATTATCCTGAGAACATTTGCATATGCAAAAGAACTCATTTCATCTTCCTGGTCAATACCGCCATTCCACACAGGAATTGATCTTCTCTGCCTTCCACCAATAGAGAAGGTGGCAAGGGCTGCGGTGGCTATGAACATCATGATGAATAGTGGAGATATGAACCCAAAAGTTGCTGTGGTCTGTGATACTGAGTAAATCAGGAATGGATAAGGAATGCCCTTCAATGATGACAGAAATATCAATGAATGTTTATTCAAAGTTATCTGGCTAACGGAAACAGAATAAACATAAACCAGGAACGGTATGAAAAGAGATATGCCAAGAACAATAGTACCCCCAATGGAGAGTGGAACGCCTATTCTCCTCTTTCCGCCTTCATCCACACTCTTTCCAGTCATGAAACTGAAATACTTGGTGAATGTAGGGATTGAAATGCCCGCGCCAAGCGATGCAAGGCTACCTGAAAGGATCGCCACAACTGCAAGAAGCACATGCTGGTTAGAACTTGCTGAAATGAAGAGAGATTCAAGGAGGAACCACTCACCTATTCCACCTCCGAGTGGAAGGAGGCCCATGAGTGAAATTGCTGCAACTGCCGCAGAGAATTTGGAAAATTTCCCTATTCTTACCCCCCTCCTTGAATTGATATCAGGATCCAATGAAATTCCAGAAATCACGAAGGCGGTGGATTTGGACCAGGCGTGGGCTGTCGCATAGATCAGGATGCCCAGGAGAATAAATGAATAGAGCGGCAAATTATCATAAAGACGCCAGGAAATGAACAGTCCCACCATCATTATCATGGCTCCGGAATTTTCAACAGTACTGTATGCTGGGAGCATTTTTGAGTTCTCAGATGATACTGCGAAAATAGACCCGAACAGGAGTGAAAACGAGCCAAAAACTATGAGGAGCACACCTAAAATTATGTCTGGTGCTGACGAAGTGGCAAAAACAAGCATTCCATAGAGGGCAACAGTAGTCATTGACGCACTGAAAAGTATTGACCCGGAGGTTGGAGCATTCCCATGTGCGATTGGAAGCCATTCAACCATCTGCAGTGGGACTATTCCCATCTTGAAAATAAAACCAAGGAGTATTATCAGCGTGATGTATGGGTTTGATACAAAAGCGCCGATTTGAAGCGAACCGGTAGCAAAGAAATACGCAGCAAAGCCTACTGTCAGGAAAACTGTACTTAGTTCTCCAAATGCGAAAAATACGAATGGTGGATATGATTTAATCCTGTTCTTGTATCCAATGAGAAGATAGCCGCTGATTGACATAGATTCCCAGAACATCAGGAACAGGATCACATTTCTTGAAATGATTACCGAATTTACTGTAAAAACTGCAATGCTTATGAAAAAGGCCAGCCTCCTGTCCTCCGGCATATAATAGATTGAGAATACATAAACAACAATCTCCGTAACAGCGACAATAAATTCAAAGATAACGCTGAGGCCCTGAAAACCTATAGAAAAATAGTGAAATGTTAATGTACTGAAACTTAAATAACCGGAAAGGTCAACCAGGCTGATCGCTGCAAGAGTTGCAGCGGAAATCACACCAAGGTAATAGGATAATTTAGGGAAGGTGAATGATATGGCAAGAGGAATTAAGGGTAGAACAAATAATAAAATGATCGAATTCATCTTCCCCTCACCTTCTCAAGAGCCTCTATTATTATGAACGGATCAGGGGGGCATCCACCTATGATAAGGTCAGGATTGAATTTTCCTTTCAATCCAGCGCCAATAATTCCTCCAGAAAGAGCACAGGCTCCAAAGAGGATCACTACTGACGGCTTTGACATGGCTTCGATTGCCCTTCGGATCACAGGTTCCATCTTCTCCGTGTATACGCCCATGATTGCGACTGCATCCGCCTGCTTTGGCGTGTTTGTGAAGAATATTCCGAGCCTCGAAACATCATAGTATGGATTGGCAATGGACATCATCTCTGTATTACATGCTCCACATGTTCCAGAGTCAATAAGGAATATCTTGAATGACTTCTTCAGGGCAGGCTCCTTCCTCAACACACCATAATTGCCAGTCTCCAGAGATGGCTTCATTGCATTGTCGCATAGCCCGCAGGAAATGCACCTGTTAATGTCAACCCCTGCATCACTGATCGCATCAACCGGACAGTATGCCTCCTCGTCATTCACTCGTACCGGAAGAGTGCTCCATGGCGAGATCGTTTCATTTTTCTTCTTTGGGAATCCTGTTGTCAGAATGCCTTTCTTCGCGGATTCTAGCGGCCATAATTTCATGCCACATCACCCAGCTCACTAACCCATATCCCGAAACTCTCAAGGGCAAATGGAATGTCGGTTTTCACATTGCCACGTATACCCCTTGCAAAGGCTTCAAGATTAAGTATAGATGGCGTTCGCAGATAAATATGTCCTATATGGTCATTATTTATACTGAAAACCATTCTTGCGTCACCTGAGGGTGTCTCTATTCCGTAGGCCTCATTCTCGTGAGATGGAATTAAGAAATCGCCCCGTTCACCTGGAGTCATGCATTTTTCTATAATTTCCATTGATCTTTCAACCTCTTCAGAAAAGACAAGAAAACGCGAAAGTGAATCACCGCCATTTTGCGTAACAGGAATGAAGTCGATTCCAGAATAATATGGATCATGCATGCGGAAATCATACCTTATGCCTGCAGCCCTAAGAACCGGTCCACGGGCAAATGAATATTCAGCCCTGCATGTATTCTCTATCCTGTCTATGAATATTCTGGATACAAAGAGGCCATTCCTGATATTTACATACTCATTTACCACTCCCCTTGCCACTTTTACAATCCTATCCAGATCGATCTTCCTCCTTATACCTCCAATTTTATTAACACCAAATAAATAGCGATGGCCTGTGCCTTCCGCAATTGCCCTCATAAGCCTTTCTCTCAGTCCCATGAGGGCATACGAGGCAATGTTCTGGGAAGCAGATTCACAGAGTCTTGCAGTCTTGAATATATGTGATGTTATCCTTTCAATTTCAAGCAGGATTATCCTTGCGTACCTTACTTCCTGGCTGACAGGTATTTCCAGCATTCTTTCAACTGCAGATGAAAAGAGGGTGCTGTATGAAAAACTGTGAAAACCATTTAAGCGTTCAATCCGCAAAAGTGCCAAATCCTTGCTTTCCCCCGTGATTCTGATTTGTCTCTGCTTATATCCGGGCAGGACATCGAGTGAGAGAATTCTCTCCCCGTAAGTATAAATCTTAAGATCCAGAGTCTCTATCATCCCGCCAGTACTTGGCCCATAATTGAATTTGAACACATTTTCACCACTGACCGGATGACTGTAAATCCTCCTGAAGGATTCAGAATAATCAAGAGTACCGATGATATCATCAGTACACTCCTTGAACTCCCTGTCCGAATCAATTATGCAGTATGAGCGGCCATCCCTGGTGAAATAACCAGATACTGTGTCTAAAGCCATCATATCAATCCTCCCAAAAAGAATACGGTAATAGAGAAACCCAGAAGGAATGATATCATTGCTACCGACCCCTGGGTCATGTCTATTCTGGAAATTTCCGCCACTTTCTCATTCCCATCGAAAATCATCCTTGAGACCTTTGAAATAACGGACAGGGATATTACAAGCAAACATGTTGCTATAATTCCAACCGCCAGGTAATTCCCGTTTTTTATGAGCTGGTAAAATATCAGTAGTTCACCTGCAAAAACAGTAAAAGGTGGTGCGCCTGTAACTATCAGTGATGAACCGAGAAGCGTAGCAGCACTAGAGGGCATCCTGTCCCTCAAACCACTGATGTGATCCATATCTTTTGTTCCATATGATTTTATGATATTCCCAGATGTAAAGAATGCACCTGATTTCCCGAATGCGTGCGTTATAATGATCAATATTGCCCCTATCAGTGCAAGACCTCCGGTAATGAGTCCAAGTAATATGAGAGCCATGTTTTCCATTGTTGAATATGCAAACATCCTCTTCAGGTTTCTCTGTGAGGGCATCATTATGGCAACAAAAATAACAGTGAAAAGTATAAAAAACAGGAAGAGTTCGCTCACAACTGGCGTGACTGTCGCCTGGTAAAAACGGTAAAGTACATAGGCAGCAACTGGCAGAAGAATACCGGAAAACATTGCGCTTATCTCCGAAGGTGCCTCCCCATGCGCATCGGGCAACCATGTATGCATCGGGAATATGCCGATTTTTGTGCCAAACCCGATCAATGCGGTTACACCTGCTACTGAAAGTAACAGGGATACACCGTGACCACCAGAAATGATGAGTGAGGCATCCAGTGAATCATAATTAAGGTAGAGAAGGATGATTGAAATCAGTGCTATTGTCAACCCGGTTGATACTATAAGCACATAACGCCATGCAGCTTCCATCTGGTTTCGCTCCCTTTCAATAATCAGGAGAAGAGCACTGGATGCCGTTGTTGCCTCAATTCCAATCCACATGAGGCCAAAATTGTTTATCAGAAGGGTAAAAAGCATGGTGAAGGTGAACAGGTGCATCAGTGAATAATGCATCTGGAGATGTTCAGGATTGCTTATTCCCTTATGATATGTAGATGCAAAGAATACTGACATGGAATAGACTGCGGATACAGAAATTATAAGAACCCTATTTACCTGGTTAATGTCAAAGTACGCATACACGGAAAGTGGTATGAACAATATAAGTACCGACAGAAATACGGTCAGAAGGGAACCGATCATTGAGACGATCTGGGTGTGATTTGTGAAATATGATATAGATAGAATCGGCGGTAATATAAGCAACAGGTATATCATGATAAGATAGATATTCATCCAACCAGCTCCTCTATCCTTTCTGATGTCATGTTTCCAGATAACAGTACGGATGAAACTATTACAAGGGCCAGAACATCCAGCAGGACACTTATTTCAACTATCAGGGGCAGTGGAAAAATCCCGAGACTCAGAAGGATCATTGCATTCTCAACCTCTATGTATCCGGTAAACTGGCTTACCTTACTTTTTCTGGTTGCGATCAGAAGCATCCCCTGTATTACAATGACAAAACCTATTGCTGTGACAGGGGGATTTGCTTTCGTCAGTATTCCGCTTGATGCCGTTTCCATTATTGGAAAAATTGCAAATTGATATACCACAAGTGTAACAATTATCATAACAATGCTCAGTATTATTACCGATGGTACTGTTGTAGATCGTTCCCTAATCAACTGGCTACGTGCGGGAAACTTTCTCAGGAGTATAGCTGCCGTAAGGACCCCCCTCAGGAATATGATCAGGATCGCCAGTATTACGAGGTCAAGGCTCAGGGTATATATTCCGCTTATCAGTGTGTATACTGAAAGAACGGATGTTTGAACCACTATCACCTGTATCTTTGAAATCATATAACTCCCCACCTGGGCCCAGATTGCTATGAGAAGCATCAGGGCGGCAAGGAAATCGAGAAACTCATTCAATGTCGTCACAGCGCAAAACCTCCAAGTATAAACATTACCAGTGCAAGAATTGACATGGTGAATGAGATCGCAAGAAAATCAGCGATCTTGAACAGCCTGACCTTGGCAAGAACCTGTTCCATGAACACGAGAATTAGTATCAGAATTATCCATTTCCCAATCATTATAAATACATCCATTACCGATCCGGCAAGACCTGTTTGCATGAACCAGGGGAAAATGAAGACGTTCAGTAGAACTGAACCAAGTAGGAACTGTTTTACATATCCACCATATTTAATAAAGAATAAATTTCTTCCCCCATATTCATAACTCCTGCCCTCATCGATCATTCCCATCTCAGAAAGACCAGAACTCTCAACAGGAAGCTTTCCGGTTTCGAAGATGAATATCATGAAAAATGCAACGCTGGATAGAAGATGCGTAAGTGAAAGGTAGATAGAGGAACCAGAACTAACGAAGGATGCAGTAATATAAGGATTGTCAGTCCCTGTTTCTAATGCCACTGAGAAGAAGACAAGGATCAGTGTCGGCTCTGCGAGTGCAGAAAACGAAGCTGATCTTGACGCACCCATTATGGCCAGATTGTTGTTTGAGGCAATCGCTCCCAAGATCAATATTACTGAGGAGAGAGTAAAGAGCATAGCTCCACCTAAGAAGTCAACCATCGGTGCAAACATGGTAGGAAACGGAAGAATGACAGGAATCACGAACGAAATTGTGAATAGGACAGAGAAAGAAACGATCGGTGCCCATCTATAAACAAGGGCTGATTCAATAGTGTAGGAATTCTCCTTTCTTAAATACTTTGCAAGGTCATAATAAGGCTGGAAGATGCTTGGACCACGTCTGAATTCCGTTTTTGCCTTTAAATTTTCATAAATTCCTGCAACGAGTGGTGCTAATAAGAAAACTCCTGCAACCTGAATGAATGTTTCCCAAATTAAATATCCCATCTATCCCAATACTCCAAATCTAAAGATAGACGTTATCAGCCAGGCTGGCGTTTAAAGGCTAACGTCATAGCCGCATGCTTACTTATTCTACAGTCTGTCCTGTAAATTCAGCTTCTTTCGCTGCTCTGTTCCTCTTCTTGATTACATATCTTGTGCAGTATCCAGTTATGAGATTCATATCCCTCTTGGATGCTCCTTCTACAACTTTTATTACGATTTCCTTATTCTTATGGAAATTCTCTGAAAAAATATCAGGTCTTGTATTAACCAGATCTATTGCGATTTTCTTTACGTATTGTGATCTTATACTTCCCATGCAACCGCATCTGTATGCTTCGTACCTTTAAAAATATTTCCAAGCAAATGGAAGATATTCTTACTATCTATCCCCCATTTATTGCGGTTATTCAATCATCTATCCCATTGTCATACCCTTATGCTTTAAACGCAAATCATCTTAATCTGTTTCCATATTCTGTTGAAACCTTAGTATCTTTACTGTTTTCATATCCTGTTCCAGATCACGTTCATGGTATATCTATTTCTTGATATGCTCTGGTTTTCAGGGACTATCTATGTTTATTTAGCATGACATTCTATGAAATATTCATTGTCCACATTTCAATTTCACACATATCCCCCTTCTCAAACTCTTCCATTATTCACAGCCTCCTTAGATTGTTCTTAGGAGTCATCTTTTTATGTTTCATGAAATTTATCCTTTGTCGAGAGAATGATTCGATGTATTTTTTCAACTCCGGTATTTAAAGTGGCACGAACTCCGGCCATGAAATCCTTTTTGAATCATCTGTATATAATAATAGGAGAGCCAACATCAAAACATGCCACTCCTGAATTATGGCTTTTTTTACATGTATAGTATACCATGCTACCAAAGGTTTCGGGAGAAACATCGGAATCTGCGTGGTTTCTTTCTGTAATCCTTTCTGTGTTCTTTCGATAATTACCCATAAGATCGCAATTTGGTAAGATAAGGGGACCCCCTATCGAATCATATATATAACAATAGGAGGGCAGCCGATGCCGCTTTACATTTTCATTCTTTCATCGTTTATTACCCCAATATTCCATATTTGTAATACAGATGTAATATTACATTCTGTCAGTTTGTCTATTAGATTTTAAAAGGTATTTCTATAGCCCTGGTCGTGTCTCTCAAAAAGATCAAAGACAATGATGCAGTCTTCTTCTATGTGGTAAAATATCACCATCCTTTGATGGTTGACTTTGACAACGTATTCATCTTTAAGGTTATATTTCTTCTTCTCTCCTATTGTTGGGTTAGCCTTCACTTTCTTTATCTTTTTAATAATCTGATCCTTAATTCCATTGTCCTTGACCTTCTTTAATTCGGTTTCGATACCGCTTATGTCAACATAATACTCGCTGCATGTCATAAGAACTCAAAAAAATAAAAGATCTATTTCGGAATCACTTTTTAGTATCTTTCTTTTTCCAGCCCCTTCCTTTTTCTTTTCATCTCCCATTTTTATAGCCTTTGTCCACAAGTCTTCGCTCAGCAAAACTTTATAGTGGTCTGCATAACCATCCAGATCGATCTTTTCTTCAAGTTCCTCGGTATCGATGAAGGGCTCGGTTTCATCTGCCAATTTCTCAAGTTCAGCCCCGCTCAGGCCTTCATATTTGGATAGAATATGGTCTATCTCTTCCTTAATAGATTGTTCTATCCTATTCTCTTGGCCATCTTTGCTTATTAACCTTGAAAATTTTGCGTTATAGATAGTATTGGATGTAGTAACTATATTTTCATCCTCTTCTTTTATCTCCGTTATTCCTTCCGAATAGGGACCAAAATAATACCTCTTGAACTCCAGATCACTCAATCTTTCACCATGTTTTTTCATATAATCCAGTTCGGTTAAATATGCCAGTTTCTGAAGCTGCTTCGCCTTCACCTGGTCGAAATGACCTATGATATATTCTACAAGGTCTTTTCCGCTTATCATTAAATCAGCCTCGATTCAGCTAATCAAAGGTTATATTTAATGATTCCGAATAAAAAGATAAATGTCGCACAGAGATAATAGGATTGAGTAGGTAGTTCTGTTTCGCTTCACAGTTAGAAAAGGTACAGAAATCTAAGGCAGCCACCCCATGATGGTCATCCGTCAAGCACATCTTTGAAGTTATCCTATATCTATAGATCCGAGGGGGGTAAGAGGTAGCCTTACGTTTTCAAGGCTTCCCTCGATCGAACGATCTGAGGGAGTGGGTACCATACGCATATGCATGAATGATCTTTTGACCTAAGATCGGTTAATTACTCAACTTTTTATGTATTTTTGATCACTACATCTAAGATTTGCTTCTGTACTACCGACAGGGCAACCATTGATTCCCATTTGATCTGACTCTTCTGATCCTCCAGATATACCATGTAACAGGTTCTCATTGTGTCGATGGCCTCCGGTCCTTATATTCCCTTCGTCTCCAGTATGTAAGAAAGAGAACTGAGTATGGAATATGCTGGATAGCATATCTTCACATGACCCTCGATATAGGGCTTCAGCAACACCCTCACAGGTCTCAGGTCAAGAACGCCTTTCATCTGCTTGAATACCCTCTCCACGGAATCCTTGTCATAGTATTTTCTTAGGACATTGTCAATGCCGAGATCCCAATTGTGGAATATTAGGGAATACCCAAGATATTTCGCTATATCCTCATTTGAAGAATGTTCATAATAATGATCCTTCTTCAGGGATTCCATGGCTTGGTTATATACGACGACAAGCCTGCCAGAAAGGAAAGTGACCTCGGTGCAGTATACCTTTGTGTTCTGTAGATTCCGTCGATGATCCCTTTTCAGGTCTGGTATTTTCGTTAGACCTCTGATCATGGTGAATTCCAGTTCAATCATGGATTTTATTCTCTTTAGATGTGACACTTCCCAATCTATGATAATTGCAGTATAATCCTTGAACCATAGATCCTTTACAATATCGTCCATGATGGATCTGTTGGAAACATTGCCCAGGTATATTGCGATGGAATAGCGGGAAAACTCTCTTTCCCGTCACAACGAGAGCTATCTGTATAGGCTTCTTTATTCTGCCCTCCTTTCCCTTTCTCGTTCTCGGATCAATGGAATCCCCTATGAAGTATGTGTTAGTCACGTCTATTATTACGGATCGTCTATCCTTCTCTATGCCAAGGAATATAGATGCTAGCTTTTCCTCCATGGCCTAGAAATCCATATCGTTTATTTCCTGCAGTGATTTATAAAGATCAACGGTATCAGCACTCTCAATGTCAAGATACCTCAGTATCTCTGTCTCCAGCTGATATTCAGGCATCCGGTTTATTGCAGGGCGATCAAGAAGCTGTGAATATACCATGATGGATACATCTTTGGAAATCATGGCGTTTATTCCCAGACTGGATGATATCCTGTGAACGATCTCAACGTCCAGTGATCTGCGAACCTATATTGCTCTCACATCATCAGACGGCACTTTCCGCACCACGTAGTTGTTTATCTCTTTGCTTACATATCTTATGAATTCCTGTTTCACATTTCCCTCCGCCCTCTTATTGTGTACCTTGGCAAGATAGGTTCCGGTTTTGTCTTGAGTTTTCTTACAAAAACGTAGTGTATAATCTCAGTTAAAAAGATAGATAATTAGCTTATGTTGCTACAAAAAGTATCGTTTTTAACAAAAAATTAGGTCTATTTCCGTTCTTATTTTATATGTGTGAAACCTTAAAAAAACCAATATTCATACGGGCTCGGTGGGATTTAATTCTTATTGGGTATAGGTTGAAAAAATTTATTAATAAACTGCGTTTGTCCAAGTATGACAGGAAAGCGAAGACACTTCGACCTTTTGAAGGATCCAGATGTAAGGCGATGGTATAACAACATAAAGGAAGGCTCACAAATAACGGCAGACACGAGTATCAGGAGGCTCGGCCTTTTCTGCGAATTTATAAAGAAGTCGCCGGGGGAGCTTCTTAATCTCAGCGACAAGGAAAGGAATGATCTCCTTGTGGATTTTATAGGTGCATTCAGAAATCATGACGGGAAAGAAAGATCGGGTTCATACCTTCAAGCACTCATTAAGCCAGTCAGATCATGGTACGCTTTCCATGGCGTTCCTGTAACAAGGAAGGTAAAGATAAAAGGGACCAACGCAAGGCCATCCCTGAAGAATGAGAGAGTTCCTACTCAGGATGAGCTTAAGAATATATTCCTCGCAGGCGATTCAAGGGAAAGATTAGCATGCGCCATAATGGCTTTTTCGGGTGTAAGGCCTCAGGTTCTTGGAAATTATACCGGATCTGATGGCCTAAGGGTATCTGATATTCCTGATATGGAGATAAAAGAGGGGACCGTGTCATTTACAAAGGTGCCAGTCAGATTGGTAGTACGATCTGAACTGTCTAAGAAAGATAATGAGTATTTCTCATTCATTGGCGAGGAAGGAGCAAGGTATCTTAAATTATATCTCGAAGAGCGCATGAAGGATGGCGAGCAAATAAGAGCAGATTCTCCAATTATAACCCCATCAAAGAAGGCCATAAGGGAGTCTGTGCCATTCATAGCGACTACAAACATAGGGGACCTAATAAGAAATACCATAAGGAGATCGGGATTAATCCAAAGGCCCTATGTCCTTAGGAAGTATTTTGATACTCA
This sequence comes from Thermoplasmata archaeon, assembly GCA_021819225.1. The sequence goes on along the minus strand of JAKARU010000001.1, from coordinate 415 downwards.
ACTACTTCAAGCCGAGAGCAAGACAGGACTCAAGAGGGATTATAGAGTATTCTGGATGGGCCATACGGGTGATATGGAACATGAATATACCCTAAACCACGGTATTCTTCCTGAAACTGTTATCGATGACATGAGAGTTCAGTACGCCAAAGCGGGAAGGTATCTGGAGACTGAAGAACACGGCATTAAGGAAGAGGACGTAGCTAAGATAACAAACAACACAATGAAGGAGACAGCATTAATGATCCTTGAGACTGCATACGGCATGAACCTGACAGACAAGGAAAGAGAGGAACTCATGGGCTTTGAGAGGGACGAACTTCTGGAAAGGTTAAAGCAGATATTCAGGGACAAGAAAGCGCAGATCCTTAACAATGGCAATAAGCATAAGACCATACCTGAACGGGAACTTGAA
>JAKARU010000027.1 GCA_021819225.1 Thermoplasmata archaeon | reverse complement strand
TCTAAAACCAGATCAGATGAACCGGCCCTGATATATTTCACCAGTGGGACAACAGGGCTCCCCAAGATGGTTCTTCACACACACTCCAGTTATCCACTGGGTCATTACAGCACAGCCATGTGGATTGGCATTGAAAAGAACGGTGTACACTGGAATATTAGCTCCCCCGGATGGGCGAAGCATGCATGGAGTTCCATTTTTGCGCCATGGAATGTCGCTGCAGCAACCGTTGCCTTTCATTATGAAGGGAGATTTGATCCTGCAGAGCATCTGAGGCTGATTGGAGAACTTGGAATATCTTCAATATGTGCCTCTCCCACAGTCTGGAGAATGTTCATAATTCAGGATATGACAGCAGTGAACCTGAAATCGCTGAAGACAGCCGCTAGTGCAGGAGAGCCTCTGAATCCTGAAATTATAGCAAGATTCAGGGATGTGAGCGGAACAGAGATCAGGGACGGTTACGGGCAGACTGAAACTGTTCTCATGGTGGGAAATTTCCCCGGAGTAAAGATAAAGCCAGGCTCAATGGGGAAACCATCGCCATTCTTCAGGATGTCCATCGCGGATGATGATGGGAAAAGGCTTGGTAATAATGAGGAGGGTAACATTGTTGTTGAGACCGATCCAGAAAGACCTATCCCGCTCATGGTAGGATACATGAATGATGAGGAAAAGAACAAAGAAATTTTCAAGGAAGGCCTTTATTTTACTGGGGATAGAGCGTTCAGAGATGATGATGGCTATTACTGGTATGTGGGCAGGAGCGACGATGTGATCAAGAGTTCGGGATACAGGATTGGCCCTTTTGAAGTAGAAAGTGCACTTATGGAACACGGTTCTGTTGTTGAATCAGCCGCCGTCGCCTCCCCTGATCAGGTCAGGGGAGCTGTTGTGAAATGTTTCGTTGTCCTGAAGAAGGGAATTGAGCCCTCACAGGAACTTGCTGACAGACTCAGCCAGTATGTGGCTGAAAAAACAGGTCCTTACAAACACCCGAGAAAGATACAGTTCATAGATTCCCTGGACCAGGTAAAAACGATTTCAGGAAAAATAAGGAGAAAAGATCTGAAAGAGATGGAATACGGAAAGAGGAAAAATAATCTTGGGGGCATTGAATTTATAACAAGACCTCTCAGGGAGGCTAAAGAGGAGGATGAGGAGGATGAATGATATTGAATAACACTTTTCATCCTTTTTTCTTGAAATTATATATTTTGAATTTTTCCATAAAGATTAACTCCCGACACTAAATATTTATATTTACCTATAATGAGCGAAATTTAATTAATAAGTTGTGATACTCATTCGATTTGAATGAGCGTCCTTAGAAGAAATGTTCTGATAAAAGCCCTTCAAAACGTATATGGGAGCAAGGGAGTTAGCAAGGCAGATGTTGTGGAGCTGGGGGACTTTCTTTTGGCGTTCTTTGGATATGAGGATTATGTCCTGGACAACGTTCTTTCATCACCTGAAAGAGATGCATTCTATGATCTTGAGGAAAATGGATTTCTGAAGACGCACAGGGAGGAAATAACACTTCCAAAGGGAAAAGTATGGAGGGTTAACCAGTGGAAGCTCCGGAAGAACAAGATTGAAGAATTTTCCAAGAATGTCAGGGAGGAAGAAGAGATAGAGAAAAAATATGAGGAGATTTTCAAGATGATTGAACATCAGGGAACTGTTCAGTAGAGTGCCCTGAAAAATTCACTAAACGCAACCAGAACAAATACAGAACCAAGGAAAAGATATATTGTGCGTGGCTTAAGTTCATTTGCCTTTCTTCCGAATACATAACCGGATATAAGCCCGACAATCCCTATTATGAATGCTGCCTCTATGTCAACTGTTCCTGATATTACATAGGCTGAAGCACCACTTCCGGCGGAAAGAAACATTGCCAGGGTTGCTGTTCCAACCATCTTCTTGACTTCCATTCCCCTGAAGAGGTACATCATCACTGCTATGAACATGATTCCACCGCTCGCCCCCATCGTCCCTGTAACAATTCCTACAAATATTGACAGGACACCAGCAACGAGATACCAGATTCTGCTCCTCTGTGTATCTTCTGATTTATCGCTTATGGGTTTGTTTCCCTTCCCTGATCTGAATGCCCTTACAGCCATAAGGAGGGTGAATATTGCAAATGCTATCTCCAGGGGAACTTCAGGCAGTGAGAGCGCGATGAGGGAACCAATCTGCGCACCAAGGACCGCCCCTGCCCCGAGGCTGAGGCCCAGGTAGATCTTTACATTTTTCTTCCTGAAATAGGCATATGTGACGGATACAGTTGTAATCACGTCAACCAGAAGGCTTGTGCCCACAGCCTGCTGAAATGTGTGACCAAGGAATGATAGCGCAGGCACTACAATTACAACACCACTGCTACCAGTAATGCCGGTAAGAATACCTGTAATTATGCCAATTATTGCATAGATGAGTATAAGCATCTGTGGTAAATTGCATGATCGAAGATGTATTTTTCCCAATTATGTATACATTTTGAACATTAATGTTTTATTTATAGAAAACCTGTCTGTTTCTTGAAAACTTTGCATATATGAGGATCAGGCTTGCAAATGATATTATTGACAGCGAAATGAAGGATATTGTAAAACCTATTTCTCCTGACAGATACCCAAACAGGGGAGGAACTGCCAGGAACAGTATGTTGTTGAAGGATGTGAAATATGAGTTTGCCGCGTTGAGTCTTTCCCTTGGGGTGCCTCGTGAGATGAGTATTGTGGATATTGGGAATATCCCACCATGAGGTATTCCCATAATAGCAATGAGTGCAAAATAAAGGTAGATGTTATTGACAAAACCGATAACAAGAAATGTTACGACTGTGATCGAGATGAAAAAAGTAAGTGGGATTCGGAGATGCCTGAATGGTCGAATTTGCATGTATATCCTCGTAAGAAGTGAAGCCCCGAAGAAGAATATGAAGACATAATATGCAAATGAGGAGCTGACCCCGAACTTCTCCTTTGTATAGATATCCATGAAAACAGTGAAGGCTGCAAATGGAACATTGTATGACGTTATGGATATTATTGACGCTAGAAATCCCGGGGTGTTTACAGCACCACGGACGTCCCGTTTCTCCGTTATCTCTGGAGCCCTGATTTTGAAGGAAAGAACCGAAGCTATGAACATCATCGGAAGAAATTCAATGAATATTCCGTAATAACCCACAATAGGCAGCGAAAATCTTTCTATGACTGGCCCTATAAGGAGGGAGAGAGAAAGGGCCATTGAGTATGCGGCAAGTCCCCTCTCCCTTGAGACTCCCTCAACGTTTGTAGAAATTGAGGTGAGGATATTTGTGAAAAGAAAGCCGGTGAAAAATCCAAAAACTGAAAGGAACAACCAGAAGAGTACCACGTCTTGAAAGTACAGGCCGATCAGCGAGATGGATGTTGCAAACATCGAGATTATGAAGACTCTCTTCTTTGCAAGCCCCTGGAGTCTTGGATTTACGAAGGCTGTGGAAATGAGAGTTGCCAGGTAGATTACAGTTCCGGTAAGACCAACGTCCGTACTGTTCAGTGTGTATGTATATTTGGCCAGAATTGGAGCGGTAGTGTTGACCATGTTGTTTGTCATTCGAATGAAGAAAGCCAGGGTAATCGCAACAAGTATTATCCTGGTCTGTTCCTTAAAGCTGGATCTGCTTATCATTTGCCCATTAACCTTTTCAGGATTGAGATAGAAATTATTGAGACGCCAGTTAAGACGGCCCCATATATTGGGCTATCATACAGGAGATGTTCCACTGGCTTCTTGTAAGGATCGAACCTGTCAACATGGACCTCATAATGGTCCCTGAATTCGACAACGTGGATTCCTTTTGTTGAACCATCTAATGAAGCTCTCCAGTCTGACATCTGGCCTCTAATTTCTCCAATCGATCGTTTGAACAACCCTGAATCCTCTGGCCTAGGAATTTCTTCTCCATACCTGTCAACCTTGTTCAGGTTTATCTTTCCCCGTGAAAGTACGTCGGAAATTGCTTTTTTCCAGAATATCCTGGGATCATATGTCATATATAGTCTGGGTATTTCTTCTATAATGATAATTGTTTTCAGTGGCTTGATTATGTGCAGCCATGTCTCCAGTAATGACATGCAAGATTTTTTCCTTCGATGTAAATATTATCTGAATTCCCATGAAAATTGAAATTGCCTGTTAACGATTCCTCACTGGGCGTTTGAAAAGATGCACTTAGCAGAGATATTCTCCAGCTGGTGCGTTGGATGAAAACAGGAGTGGGTATTAGACCTGCTGGAATTATCGCTCTGGCTGCTTAAATATTTCTTTAAGGGCATCACCTATTTTCCCATACCTGATTTCATATCCAAGTTCATCCATTCTTTCACTCTTTATGATCTGGCTCTGGAGAACAAGATCTGAGGCTTTGCCAAACATTGCACGAATGATTACCTTCGGTATTGGAAGCCTGGAACCCCTGCCAAGAGCCATCCCAATCTGGCGGGAAAAATCTCTTGATGTTATGGTGCCACCAACGCAATTTACTGGACCCCGGAACCTGTCATTTTCAATTGCTTTCATTATTATGCCTACCTCATCATCTATATGAATCCATGGAAAAACCTGGTCACCTGGTGACACATAACCTCCAAGGCCTTTCCTGAAATATGGCTCCAGAACCTTCAGGGCTCCCTCGCCTCTCATGAGGACAAGAGTTGTCCTTATCAAGACAGTCCTCAGGCCTGATTTTTCCGCCTGCAACGCTGCATTTTCCCAGTCTGAAACCAACTTCCCCCAGAAATCCTTTCCTGCAGGGGAGCTCTCAACAGCCTCCCTGTTTCCTTCATACCCATAAAATCCGGCAGCTGATGCGTTGATAAGCACCTCCGGCTTTTCCTCGCAGTTCTTTATTGCCTCCACGACATACTTGGTTCCCTCAACCCTGCTTGAGACTATCTCCTTCTCGTAATCCCCCTTCCATTTTGTAAGAAGAGGGGCTCCGGTCAGGTTTATGACAGCTCTGCTTCCCTCCGCAATCGATGATAATTCATCGGGCCTGTTGATGTCCCATTTAATACACAATGACATTCCATTGACCATGGAATTTGCTTTTTCTGGGTCCCGGGCAACTCCATAAACATCATATCCTGCGGAAATAAGGCTCCTTGCCACCACTGATCCAATCGCCCCAGTTACACCAGCCACCACAACTTTTTTGGCATCCATATATGAATATAGTAAAGTGAGGTATTATATTTTAGTGGCAATTTCTCCAGCAAACTTATGGTGCTCCATCTCATAGTTGAGTCTGGAAATTTTGAATGAGATTTGACGCCCACGAAAAAATACTGAAAGCAATGAATGGGTTTTGCCAGTCACCAAGAATGCACTTCTGGAAGATATTTCTTAAACTGCATATTCCTGTCTTATTCCCACAAATATTGCTTTCACGAAATTCAGGCAATGGTCCATGATGCTTCTTTATCTTGAATGATAATGTATATCCAAAGACACGAATAACGTCATTCCACAAAGAATATCTGATTGGGATTAAAGGGGATCAGAATCAGTTTTGCCATAAAGGATGTTATACATATTGTAAAAAAGGCCCTTCTTCTCCATCAGCTGTTCAAAAGTTCCATTCTCCACTATTCTTCCAGCGTCCACAACCGCTATCTTGTCCACGAGTGATATCATAGAGAACCTGTGAGTTATCAAAATGAGCGTCCTGTTCTTTGCAAATTTCCCAAGACTCATGAATATATCCCTCTCGGAGAAAGGATCTATGTTTGAAGTTGGCTCATCCATTATTATGATATCGGGTTCCCTGATCAGTGCCCTAAGTATAGCAATGGCCTGTTTCTGTCCCTCTGAAAGATTCCTTCCGAGTTCACCCACATCAGTCTCCATTCCATCAGGAAGTCGCGAGAATATTCTCGAAAGGCCAAATTCCTTTGCCTTTTCTCTTATTTCTTCATCAGTGGCACTCTTTTTTGCAATCCTTACATTCTCATATATTGAACCACGAAACAGGAATGGCTCCTGCAGCACTGGAACGATTATGTCTCTGTAGGATTTGGTCATTATCAGTTTCGTGTTGACCAGATCGAGATCTATCTCCCCATCTTTCGGCAGGTACAGTTTCAGTATAAGATTGGAAAGAGTTGTCTTTCCTGCTCCCGTATGTCCAACAATGCCGATTTTGTCGCCCCTCTTGATTTCCATGTTTATTTCCTTTAATGTATCGCCCATTCCGTAGGTGAAATCAACATCCTTAAGTGATAGATCCGTTGTGAAATCTTCCTTGTCTCTTGACCCTTCAGGTACCTCCTCCTTTTCACTGTCTATTATTCCATATATCCTTCCTGCACCAACGATAGAGGACTGGTAGGCATTATACAGCTGTGATAGCTGAATGACAGGATCGAAAAATTCCTGAACATAAAAAATAAACGCCACGAGTATACCAATCGATATCAGGCTTGACTGCAACTGCAGCGCCCCCGCATAAATCACGATCACGATCCCAAGGAATTCTATGACTCTTACAACTGCACCATAGAAAGAAGACAGCCTTGAGGCTTTTATATTGGCTCGCAGGTTTTCCTCATTGAGTCCATCAAATCTCTCCTCCACATACCTTTCAACATTGAAGGCCTTGATACTCCTGACTGAGCCTATATTTTCCGCAAGATTTCCTGTTATCGCAGCTATTGTTTTCCTGGTTTTCAGATAGTTAGCCCTGACCTTACCCTGCAGGGAAATCGTAAAAAGGGAAAGGAATGGAAGGACTATAAGGGCATAAAGTGTGAGATTGAAATCCAGATACAGCATTATTGCTATAGACATAATGACAGTCGTGAAACCCGATACCACCTGGGGAATCTGGAAGGTGAGGAAGTCACCTATTGTTTCACCATCGTTGGTTATCCTGCTTATCAGGAATCCTGATTTCACAATGCTGAAGAATGATACTGGAACTTTATGTATACTCTTGAAGGCGTTATCCCTCATATCCTTCACGGTCTTCTGTGAAACTTCTGTAGAACTTATGGCACGGAATCTATTCGAAGCAAACTGCACCATTGCAAGCCCCAGGAAAATGGAGGCGAATAATATGACTCCTGTTATACTCCTGTTATTCACACTATTAACTGCTTCGCCGATTGTGAGTGGAATGAAAGTGCCTGCCACTGCAGTGGTAATGACAGAAATTACCAGAATTGAAAGTCCTCTCCTGTTTTTCGCGATATCACTGACCATCCTGAATAGGGCTTTCCTGCCCTTCAGTGTCCGGATTACCCTTTCCTCTGCATTCTCATAACTTTCAGTCACCGGGAATCACCATAACCAAATATGTCAAGGCTTTCGAGATCTTCCAGGATTTCTGCCTGTCCATCTTTTATTATATAAGTCTCATTCGAATATTTCATGGCTGAATATCTCAGTGATACTAGGATTACAGTTATCCCTTTTACATTCTTTACAATTTCAGAAAATATGTTTAGCTCGGTCTCAGGATCAACACTTGAAGTGACGTCATCAAGGATCAGTATTGAGGGAGTTGTTACAATAGCTCTTGCTATGGCCATCCTCTGTCTTTGTCCGCCTGAAAGGGTCAGGCCCCTCTCCCCAATCAATGTCTCATATCCATCTTCAAGGGAATCTATAAAATCGTCAATCCTGGCTATCTTTGCAGCCTTAATAACAGCCTCATGGCTTATAGCCGATCTTCCAAAAATTATGTTTTCCTCAATTGTTCCTGAGAGGAGGTTGATTTCCTGAGGTACAATGGAGACATTTTTCCTCAGGGTATCGAGTGGTATTTCCCTGACGTCAATTCCACCGATGAAAACTTCACCTGCGGTTGGCTCCTCCAGTCGTGGTATGAGATTGACTATACTGCTTTTTCCACAGCCGGTCTCCCCAGTTATGCATACAAAACCTCCCCTGGGTATCTTCATATTAAGATTGCTGATTATTTCCTTCTTTCCCTTTATAATCTTTATATTTCGCAATTCAACGTCATTCTCTCCAGGGAAATTTCCTGATGTTGTTAATTCCTCGTCCATATCATCCTTGAGGACTTCATTTATTCTTCCAATGCCAGCCCTTGCATTCTCTGACCATACTATCAGCCTTCCCAGGAAACTTATAGGCATTGTCACCAGATTGAATATGTTTACAGCCGCCACAAGATTTCCCACCTGGGACCTTGCAATTATAGAAGTGTAGCCTCCATAGAGAATTACTCCTGTTGCTGCAAGACTGATGATGAACGGCATCAGGTTGTTATAGAACCCCCTGAGATGCGCTATTTCCATATATTCGTTGAAATAAGAGTCGGTGGTATCCTGGAATTTGGCTATCTGGCTATCTTCAAGAGAATACGTCCTTACGGTTCTCTGTCCATTTATATCTTCCTGAAGTCTTTCCGTCATCTCTCCATACTGTTTTCTTATATTCATCCAGTGTTTTCTTTGCTTTCTCTGGAAGATTATTCCTATATAGACAAGTACAGGAACCGTAAATAGAAAGAACAGGGCATAAAAGAAATTAAGAAATGAAAGATAGATGAGCGCAAAAATAATGATCATTATTGTGGGTATCAGCTGGGAAAGCGTGTTCATGAGGAAATTTCGCGTTGCATCAACATCCATTGTCGTCCTTGACAGGAGGTCACCTGACGAATTTCCCTGAAAGAACTTTACCTTCTTCTTCGTAAGACTGTTTACCAATTTCTTCCTCAAATTGTAGGCATATATCTGGCTTGAGTATTGTGATCCAAAATTGGTTATGAATGTAGAGACTGCGGACACGCCTGCCAGAAGCATTATCAGTTCGATCGCCGGTAGAATGGCACTGAACGCTTTTGCTTCAAGAGAATCAATAATAAGACCGATAACGATTGGGACATACAACCGACTTGCTGTGGACAGTGCAGCGGAAATAATCAGAATATATATTATCCATCTCTTGCCCTTGAGGTATTTAAGCGAAAAGATGAGAGGCTGGAGTACCCCAGTAATTTTACTGAAAAAATTATTGTGTGACAAATTAATAGTTTATTGCTTTATTATTTTTAATGTTTGCTTACATCTGTTATATATCCTGACAAAACCGGGATTGGGTTTCATTTTCATAAAGTGCGTCCGGGAAGGCAAGAAGAAATGAAAATATCCAGTGAAAAATAGAAAATAAATTTCCTTTATATCACCTGAATATCTATATATATCATATGCTACTTTACGTCCCGTGTCAACTTCAAGATATAATTTCAGTGCCGCATTTCAGGTACTCTCGGCATTCAGCGGATGGCTGATGGATGGCTATGTTTCGATTGGTTATGTGATCGTGGCTCCAATACTTGCGAGTATTTTCTTCCCGTCAACCTTTTCGCACACGTATGCCCTACTGCTTATCTTCCTTGGGCTGGTTGTGGGGGCAATTGCGAGATTCATTGGATCGATAATCCTTGGAAATTTCCTTGGATTGGTCGGGTGCAGCTGAAGCA
>JAKARU010000026.1 GCA_021819225.1 Thermoplasmata archaeon | reverse complement strand
TTCTACCGTCTCTTGCTGAATATTGCGTGATTAAGGACTTCCGTTATCTTTCTACTTATAATTGCACATATCTTTTTGCAGGATGCTAATTTCCCCATTTTTCAATGAATTCCGGTTTTAAGATCATCAACTGGTTTCCAGGGATATCAGGAAACGGATACATAACGGTAAATTCATGAGTTGAGGTTGCGGTAAATATCCTGGTCTCTCCACAAGAGCAGAGATTTCAGTCGTGATAGTCCTCCACTTCCTCCACAGACCTTGTTACAAGATCACTGAGAGTTGTTGCATCATTCATTGCGTGAAATCTCTCTGCGTGAGCCCTTGCCTGACTTTCAACCTCTTCCCTGCTGTCTCCTCTAACCTTATAACCGCACGGCTTACCCTCAAGTCTGCAAATAAACCTGAACCTTGACATAACAATTCAGTTAACTTTACATAATAAATTTTTCCTTGAATTAAATTTGCAGTTGAATTTGTTTCTTTAAAGTGCCTGTTACTGGCCTGAATATCTTTTTTGCGGCATTAATCATACTTGCATGGCATACCAACGCTCTTTAATTTCCCAAGGTTGCAATACCTTCGAATGGGATTTGAATTTTCTGAAATATGAATTTATGTTTAGATCGACCTTTACATGAACTCAACTATTAAGTCCCCTGTATGTGGAGTCCCGTGAAAACATGGAATTCTTGAAAAACGGAATGCAGGTGCCGGGATTTGGACCCGGGTTGAAAGCTTGGAAGGCTCTCGTGCTAGACCAGACTACACTACACCTGCCTAACAGGGAAATTTTTTACTCCTATTTATGAGTATTTATCCATGCCGTGTTTACTTGAAGTACAGTGTCTGTGTTTCGTTGAAATACCGTCCCCCAGATTCAAGGTAAAAGGCGAGCGGTATCAGGGTATCAACTGGCTGGGTCGTCATATTGATGTATTCAGTATTCCCGAACTGATGAGAATTCTTTATTATGCCAGACACAGAAGACCCTGGTATAGAAATTGAAAGAACTGTCACATTCTGTACAAAGTAGATCTGATCCCTGAGATTGAGCACACTCTGGTTGACAGGCAGGATGAATTCACCATTTGACTGACCCACGCTTATGTATTTGCCTCCTTCCATTATTTCCAGTGAAAGTGAAGGAGATGTGTTTACTGAAAGGGGCGGATTCAGTGCCACTGACCAGAACAGAATTGAAGTTAGTAGAAGGACCATGATCATGTAAAACTTGTGTGAATTCCTTTCAGGAACCCTTAAACCCATCATCTTCAGGAGCCTGAAAAGTGCGTACATAAGGAACAGGAGAAGAAGGGCTGAAAGGTAGTATAAACCCTCAAGCTGGAGAAACCCCTCGAGCAGGCCTGACCCTATACCGAGCAGAAAGACCAGTATTGTTGATTTTGCCCTGTCCCTTTCCTCCCGAATATATGTTTTTTCATTGAATTCAGGCTCCACAAAAATTGGAGCATCATTTTTAGGTTTCGCCATTTTTCTGGTTATATTCATATCATTAATGAATTTAACGAGTGTTCGGGTTGCTTTGACCTTACTATTCCGGATGAGACCAGAATCCCTTCAGCTCCAAGCGAGGAGGAAATTGAAACATCGTTGGAGTTCCTGACACCTGCACCAACAAGAAGTTTAACTCCGTATGATTTGCATATATCCGTTGACTCCCTTATTATCTCCGGTTTTGAAGTTGCGACTGAAACATTGCCTCCAATTAATTCAGGGGGTTCATAAGCTACGTAATTTGCCCCACTCTCACATAGAAAGCGTGTTTCCTCGAGATTTTCCGAGCATATATATAGCCTGAATCCAAGTGAATCCGCTGCCCTGATTGTTTCTTCAATTGCCTTCCTGCCGATCTTCTTCTCCGAATGATTCAGCAGGGAGGCCTTTACTCCATAATCAATGAGGTGTTCCATGATGACAGATCCAGTATGAGCTCCTTCAGAGTAAGGATCCACGTGCTGTGCAATCACATTGCCGTAAAGTTCTGCAAGATGAAGATCCGCATGGGGGACAGCAAAATACACATCATAACCATCCTTCCTGACATTACTGATTTCTCTCAGGAGGCCCTTTCCTTCCTTTCCAAATCCTTCCCGGTACACCTTGAAATTCACTATAATGCTAAACATTCCTGACTTGGATAACTTCTTCTTTGTTAATCTTTCAGGTTATTTTTCATGATATGAATTGTGCTCCAGGAATTCAACCTTTCAACGCCTGAAAGATTTGAATTTTGCATTGCAATTTACCCTTATGGACTTACCTCTTGGATTGAACACCTGTACAGAATGCACCTTGGGGATGCCCTCTCCCAGGCACCTCTGCATGTTGAACTTCTTCAGATGAATTAACAGTCTCCAGGCACATAACCTGTGCAGATGTGCCTCCTTGATATGGATGGCTAACTAAGTACGAGCATCCTCAAGATTTTCTTCAAATATCCCATGCTTTCCGGGAACATACCAAGGATGTATTCCTTCTGCTCCTCATTGAATATCTTCATTACCCTTGTGATCAGTACAAAAAACACGGCCCCTGCAACAATCAATATTCCCATTATTTCGACATTGTACCCGTATATCCTTACCAGAAGGTGCATTGATATAAAAACAGTCAGGAACATCACCAGGGCTGCTACCCAAATCTTGGCTATTCCATAGAAATAGAATTTTACTATATTTTCCCTTCTTGCAAGCCGATAGAGGATGAGGAAGGTTACAGCACTCGTTGAGGAAAGGCCCAGTGCAGCTCCTATGAGTCCAAGGAATGGTATGAGGGAGAAAGAGATTATAATATTGGCGATCAGGGAGGCCAGTGTTGAATAGAGGAATATGGAAGTTTTTCTCACTGATGATATTGCCTGCGTTAGTACGTTCTGTGAGATGAACATCCCCGGTACAAACATGAGGATGATGAGTGCATACTGCCCCGTGATGTATTGTGGGCCAGCGATATAATATAGGATCATTGGAGCAAGTGCTGCTATACCCAGGGCAACTGGAACATAGAAATATGAAAGGAGCAGAGTGGCAGCTCCTACATTTTCCTTTATATCCTGCCGGTTGTTATTTCCATAAAATTCTGAGAATTTAGGGAGCGTGATATTGTTGAAAGGTATTGATATGAAACCTATTCCGGACATTATGAGTATGGAAAAGTTATAAATTCCCAGATATGTGGTGTTCATGAGATATGTGACAACAAACCTGTCTGTATACCCTGCACCATATCCAAGGAGCGATGAAAGAAGTAGAGGAAGAGAATATGTGAAAATTGTCCTGCTTCCGACAACCCTCTGTGTTCTCCTCATGTACCCTCTTGCAAGTATTCCAAGTACGTAGGAGCCACTTACAAGTATTCCCAGTATAAGTCCAAGTATCCAGCCATATATTATTGAAATTAAAGTATGATGCGTATATGCAAGCCCAAGGGCACCAAAATAATATATGACCCATATCACAACCGAAATCATTGCAGAAGCCCTGAAACGCTCAAAACCAATGATTGCCCCATTAAGTATGGAGAACAGTATATTCCCAAAGAGGACCAGTGCAAGAAGTTTCACGTAGATTTCATACTTCAGGCTTTTGAGAAATAGTATGGATATATATGGAGAAAGGACAAATAGAACTGCTGAGCCAAGACCTGCAATAATCATGCCGATCACGAGGATCCTCAGGACGGTCTTTCCGGGAGAGTAGACCCTTGAATTCAGGTTTGATGATATGAAATGAGTTATGGCATTATTAAGCCCGAGGGTAAATATGATCCCGAAAAGTCCAACAATGGCAATGAAGAGGGCAATCACCCCCATATCACTCTGGTCAAAAATGCGGGCTGCAAAAATATAGAACAGTGAGCCGGATACCAGCTGGACGCCATTTCCAACGAACTGGTAAATGGCACTGATGCCAACATACTCCTTCTCGGCCCCTAATTCCATTCCCGCTGTTATGACCGCACCGATAATTAAATTTTGTCAGCATGGTTAAACTCCTGCATCTGTTTACAGGAAAGCATGCATAAGGGTGTGCTCCCACAAAAGTTTATTAATAAATAAAGAATGAAAAAGCCGTGGTCGTATTATCCAGAATTATTCCATTTACAATCGTTCTAATACTCCTTTTCAGTTCAGCGACATTCCTTTATGAAAATTCCGGTAACCCTGAACTACATCGGGATGCTGCTTCGTTCATACCGGAAAATGCAACCGCTGTTGCATTTGTTAACAGTGAGGCAGCAAACGTTTTCCTTTTCCATTCCCGGAAGGATTCTGGAATCATATTTTCAATGAAGCAGATCTCAGACGCTTACCTGATTCCTCCTATTGTCAAAACTGGCGAGAGTGCGGATATCAACCAGGTGTCATGTTTCCAGAACTTTCCCGTTTACAGAGTTGATATCACAGGAAATCAGAGTGCCGGAATTTCCGGTCTTCCTGTAATAATTCTTTCAAACTTCGGCATTTCACCGGACAACTTCACATTCGCCTCGCCGGACCCAGGTGTTTTCATCGCAGGCAACATCACATCCGTTGAGACTTCGCTTATATCCTCGTCGGTCAGGGAAGAAAATAGCCTGCTCAACGACATAAATTACTCCGCAGGCTTCTCCTTTGCTTATTATATAAATTCCAGCCTTGCCAGGACTGTGTCTGGAAATTACACAGACAATATTCTGACTGCTACAATCCTGACCAGAAGTATACAATCTGCAGTTGCCATTTCCCTGGCACTGCAGTATATACTTGGGAAGGGTTTTATTGCGCTCCCAACCTTTGATAGTGTGATTATCCTGGTCCCTGGAAATAACAGCTTCATCTTTCTTCAGTATATGCTCATAAAATCAATTCTATCAATGGATGGTGTTAGCGTTTGATGTTCAGGTTCCTCAAAATGACCCAGTTCTTCATCAGGCATACGGTCAGATCAAGGGCTTTCCTCTTCATGATTGTTCTGAACATCGTGATCTCCATCCTTCTTGCATCTGTTCTCGTTCTTTCCACTGCACTCCTGAAAAGTTTTGTTCCAGGCAATATCCAGGCAACTGGCCTTCCATTGCAGCTTCAGGAGAGACTCTTCAACTTCCAGTGGGCAAACATAATGATATATATCCCTGTGCTTTCCGCGGCATTCTTTGGATCTACTGCATTGCCTTATGAATATGAGAGAGGGACAATCTTCAGCCTGTCGTCATTCCCGGTTGATAGTTTCGAGATAATTCTCTCGAAGATAATTGGTGCAACCGTCCTCTCCTTCCTTTCAACTTCTGTTATAATAATATTCCAGATTGGCATCTTCATATTCCACTTTGGCACAATTCCAGGTACTTCCTTTATTATCTATATCTTCCTGATACTGCTCGTAACATTTTCCGATGTTTGCTTTGCAGTTGGTGTGAGCGCATTCTTCAAGAATTCCGGGCATTCATCAATTACTTTCCTTATAGTATACCTGGTAATATTTGACATCATTTCCCTTATTGCCACAGGAACTGGGGCCATACCCCCAGTCTTGATAAAGACAAACACTGATAGGGTGATATACAGGGTCTTCCTGAATGCAGATCCATACTTCCTGACATATTCCTTTTCCCTTTCTCCACTCAGAGGATTCCCTCTTCTCTACATCTCCACTATCCTGATCTTCTATTCTCTCGCATCAATCATAGTTGCATGTTCAGTATTCTCATTGAGGAGGGTCATGAAATGACGGAAATTGACATAAAAAATCTAAAAGTGAAAGCTGGGGGCAGGAACATTGTCGATATTGAGCAGATACATTTCAGGTCGCCCTATACCTATGGAATCCTGGGGCCAAATGGATCTGGAAAATCTACATTACTGAAAGCCATATGCGGGATACTTAACAATTATGAAGGATCAATCAGGATGAATGGACATGAAATAAGGCAGGAACACAATGAAATTGCGAAAATAACAGGAAGCCTGATCGAGAACCCATCATTTTACCCCTACTCAACCCCGGCAGAATTTGTGAGATACACCTGGGAAATGCGGACTGGAATGAAGATAAAGGATGATTTCGGGATTGATGAGATAATGGACATGGTAAACATGAGGGGAAAGATGGATTCCATGATGCGAACATTTTCAACAGGCGAACTTAAGAGAACAGGTGTCGCGGGAGCCATAGCAGGAAATCCGGAATGCATTCTCCTGGATGAACCAACCGACAATGTAGACCTGATTGGGAGGGATCTGATTGCAGGCAGTGTTAACAGCATCAGGGCAGAAGGCAATAAATTGCTCATTATAGCCTCCCATGATGTTTCATTCCTGGAGAAAGTGTGTGACACTGTAATCTTCCTGAAGGATGGAAAAGTCCAAAAAACAGTTAAGATCAGTGAAACTCAACTTACAAATATAATAATTGAGGACACTCCAATGATGAATGGGCTCGAGAATCAATTGAACATGATAAGCATCAGTGGCGTGAAAGTAACAGTATCTGGTGATATCAATCCGTTCCTGAATTATGCATCAGCAAACAACATAAGAATAAGAGAAATTATAAAAATAAATGTTTTGGATGAGGAATACAGGAAAATATTTTCAGATCAATCCTGATTCGTCACTGAGTAGCTGTTTTGCGAGTCCCTGTGTGAAGACACCATTTGACTGATATGTCTCGAATATCAACATATACTTGCCATTTACTGCAACGACCGTTGTCTCATTTGCATATGCTGTTTTGTTATACGTATAACTGTGAGTAGTTTGGTTGAAATGATACTGATAATTATACAGGGTCGTGTTCTGGAAAGCATAGCTCCATCCACTGTAATTTGCAAGTTTCAGTCCTGAATTATCGCCCTGGGCGTCAAGAAGGTCGAATAATACCTTTGGTGCACTGCTGTTTGAAAACCCAATGATAGTGGCTTCTGTATAATTCGTTCTTCCGGACATCATATACTTGGCCGCTAACCCGGTTACCGTGCCTATTGTGTTGTTGAGTATTGTGCGGTTTGTGCTTGAAACAGATCTTGATGCACCTGTCATGTCAATATATTCATTCAGGAGCCTCTTCGTGTCGTTCAGATTAACGGCAATGGCACTCTGTGTCTTATAACTCAGGTTTGTCATCTTGTTCATGTCGGAGGAACTTATGAGGACAGATGGAACAGAAGGAGTGCTTGGTGACTTGAGATTAGAAACCTGGGTTGTCAGTATTGCTGTAAAGTTTGTAACATTCAGGAAGTGAGGAGTGTAATAGAGAAACATTATGTTGTAGGATGAGTAGTTTGCGAGGACACCCTCCAGATACCATGCTCCAGGAGCATACTGGAATAAGTCTGTCTGTTCTGATACAAACACATAGTTACTTCCGCTGGCTGTTCCAATCTTGAAGGATATAGCTGTGCTGTTGTATGATGTCTTTCCGCTAAAATGTGCGCTTATTTCAGAACTTATTGTTGACACGACGTATCCCGGTACTGAACTGCTTGTCGAATGGGCAAATGAAATCACTGCATAGCCTGTCTCCGGGGGAACAAATACAGCTGCCTGATAGGTATTGTAGGTTACGTTATTACCCAGACCAAAACTCGTGAATGGACTTGATACTATGTTACCTGTTGTGAATTCTGGACTGACCTGTGCCTGGGCTATCAGTGGGACACCATTCTGTCCGCTTATGAAGGTGCTGGCATTAAGCGTGGAACCGGAAGCACCCATGGTCATTGTCCATTTGCTTCCAAGGTCCTTGGAAACCACACTCGAACTAACTATGTTAGGGGCTCTAGTACTTGGCGTTGACTGAAGGCTATTGGCCTGTGTTGAAGAGTTAAAATTAAGCATACCCGAAAAATACAGGGCACCAACTCCTATAACCAGAATCACAATAACAACTGCCAGTACTGCTGTCACTTTTTTGTTCATAATAGAACATGAGATGGATGTATAATAATATTATGGCAGTGAGAAAAAAGCGGAAATATTCCCAAAAATCTAACAAAGATTATTTAAGTTTGTTAGTTCCTTTTTTGTCACTTACTGACTGCGAGCATCATTCCAAAATACTTCTCAACATACCCATAGATGAACCGCATGGATTTCCCGGATTGTTTGAGAAGGCCATCCATCACGAGGATATTCCAGTAACTGTCAGGCTTTCCCTCTTCTACAATCTCAGGATCGATATTTTCCATTGCACTGAAGTTATTTTCCTCCAGGCATCTCCTCAATATCTGCTCATACTGATCTGCCCTGGGGGAATAGCCATACGGACCCTCCCTCGAATGGGTATGTGCCTGATCTGCACTGAAAATAACCGAGACTTTCCGCTCATAGTTCATGATTGCTTTCGCAAGCATGGAGCCGAATGAAATCTGATCCTCATTCCTCACCTTCCTTGACTGACCTATAACCACTATTTCCCTCCTTGAAAAGAAGTGCAGTGGAATTGCGGTACCGAAATCAATGGGAAAGACAGATTCATCACCCGAATATGTAACGTACCTAACTTCTTCGCCTATATCTCCAGTTTCACCTATTATTTTCTCACATAATCTTCTTTCGTTGACCCAGTATTCATCCAAATTAACAGATTTAAGTCTGGTATTGCTCTTAAATCTCTCCGTGTTTATGATCCCTATATTCCTTGAAAGATTTATTCCATGTGGAGATAATATAACGATGACATCTGAATGATCTTCGTGAGATATCCCTGAGATCTCGGAATTCATCCTTCTACTCTCCCCATTTGGCTGATCAATTATCTCATCTCCGTGGGGAATCATATAGATCCGATCAAGTACCATTATTAACTTTAAGCAAGCGATTATAATAACTTTTCAGTACGGGAATACAGTTTTTCGATTATCAAGCATCCCTGAAAATAATTGGGTAACTCCTTACCCGGATATATTTGCCCAAATCTACATTTGAAAACGCCTACAAATTATTCACGAAATGTTCTTCTGAAAATTAATAAAAATCATGGACTCAGGAGGGGGATTTAGAGATGAATCGTTCACAAAGAAGAAATCGTTGCTGGCGCGGTATTCCGGAAGGTTGATTGTTTTTATGAATGTTATCCACTCCCCGGATAAGCACATTATATTTCCATCGTTATCAGATTGCACCAGGTATCCCGTACTGTCGGAGCTATGAATTACTTCCCAGTCCCTTATGTAATAGAAATCACTTTTTGGGGAATATTCGTGAACCTCATTTCCTATCAATGGCATTCCCCCGATACTCACAAACTTTCCCATATTACGGTAATTCATCTTTTCCACAAGATTTCGTGATTTGAGGTTATTCTCCTCCACAAGACATCCTATGAACTTTGCCCCGTTCTCCACAGCAACATTTTCGCAGAATTTCATGAGTTGCGTTGCAATTCCGAGTCTTCTGTATTCATTCCTGACTCTCATCCCTCCCATGTAGAACCTAAAAGTACCTGACCGGTTAAGAGATGTGAAACCGAGGATCTTACCCTCATCCTCGTACAGAAATACATCATTATTCCCAATAAAATCGAGCACGTTTTCTGAAATGTAATCCATGTATCCGGCTGTTCTTGAAATTGATGATATTTGATCCGAATCTGATAGTAGTGCTCTTCGTATCACAACAAAAAATGTAAATCGTTTACTTAAAGATGTCAGTGGGTTAAACCTTCGAATGATTGCCAAGAGCCATTACCACGTCGTCCACCATTACATTTACTGATTTCCGGGTCCTGCCTTTCAATCAAATATGGTGAAAGTCTTAAACGATTTTAGAACAAAGATAATTGATGGTTGATGAAGATAGATATTCCCCTGTATATTGGATACTTTCATTCTTTCCTTCGTGAATATCCTGGGATATCCTTTGGAATCCATGCTCCATCCTTCTTCAGGAAGTATAATTCCCAGGCCAGATCAAGTCTGACCTGTTCTTCGTCAATTTTCTCTCTTGTAAGGACTGCTTTCATGAAGATTGGGACCTCTACATGTTGATAAAGATTCCTCAAATGAAAAACGCGGAATTTCCCGGTTTCAGTTCCAAAATAGAAACAGATAAAGACATTTTGAAATGCCTTACCACATTTCCAGAAACAAATGATGAAAAAGATAAGAAAATCCTTCAAAATTCTTATCTCAAGAAATATTATAGAGTTAGTATAATATTAGACGGGTAG
>JAKARU010000025.1 GCA_021819225.1 Thermoplasmata archaeon | reverse complement strand
TGTGGTTGTTCTAAGGAGGCATCCTTTTATGTTTCATGAAATTTATCCATTGTAGATGGATTCATTTCATTTTTTCTTACACAAAATTCGGGATACTATCCTTACCTGATTCCAGACATCATAAATTTGAATTTTTAATGTATACATTAAGAGCCTTGAATTAAAATAAATATTCGGGCCTCCCCAACCTTAATAAAAATCAAGTGCGGGAATAAGACCAAAAACATAGCACGTAGATCCTACAAAATTATTACTAAACAGGCAAATTAGATCGATACATGGAAACATATGCATATCAAGAACTATGCCGGGATCGGGGATCGAACCCGAGACCTCCGGATTTCTCAGAATTTAATCTTATGAGTCCGGCGCTCCACCTACTAAGCCACCCCGGCCCAAAAAATTTACTGATGTACCGGTTCTTCCTCTGGAGGTGTTTCCGGCACGGTGAAATTATACTTCTCTCCTGTATCGACAAGCTCTGACTTCCTGAATTCAAGCTTTTTAAGGGGATAAATATCCTTAACACCATTGAGAATCTCTGAGACAGACTCATCTGCCATTACATATCTGGCAAATT
This sequence comes from Thermoplasmata archaeon, assembly GCA_021819225.1. The sequence goes on along the minus strand of JAKARU010000025.1, from coordinate 9,725 downwards.
CGAAGTAGTCCATATTCTTTGTGCGCTCCTTCACAATGCTAGTTATTGCATTCCTGAGTTCAACCCTTTTTGTGGATGTAAGCTTACCGTCTATTATTGCCACAATTTTCAATGCAAATGTATAGTTATCAGTTGTTTTTAGATCAATGACAATATCTATCTTTTCCTTTCTTCTCCTGACCATCCTCCTAATATAATCATCATTTACTGAGTGCCCTGTGAACAATGTGCTGCACTTCATACCGGTACAGTCAACCACCTTAAAGTTAATCTTAGCATTGGATCTCTTGAAATTTCCAGTGAAATCAGAAATGGGAATCTCAATTGTACGTCCCTTAATCTCTTCTGGTCCATTCCCTGGGGTCATACCGATCTCCTTTCCCCCAAGTTGGTTTGGAGCCATAATTGTGTACCACTTTTTTTCCTTCCACTTGTCTTTTACTCTTTTTTGACCTCTTTCACCAGCCATTTAATCCCTCTAAACGTAAATTAGTAACCTACCGGTTATAAAACCTCAGGAATTAAATGTTTCGCTTCAAGATAATTAATATTCATTGTGCCATAACTCAAAAAATCGAGGAACGATTCCACAATATTTGTATCTCTGCTAATAAATTATAATGTGGTGTTTATTTGGATGACACAAACACGAAATTACTTTTGATTAGGGAATATTTCAATTAGCATCCATCTTTTAAAACTATTAGAATAATGGAAAAGTTAAATACAAACAATCCGTTATTGTGTAACATAGTCAGGTATCAATATAACTGAACAAATTAAGGTTAAATTGAATGACAATAAAACTTCGATGTACTTAGAAAAAATACAACCGATAGTGGTACAAAATGGAAAGGCACAATAGCGGAATTAATTCGATTAAGAGTCGAATGATAAACATGTGATGGTGATTTATAGACGTTGAGGAATGGAATAATTAACGATAAAGAGGAGTCGCGGAAAATAAAAATTGGGGCTCAATTCAAAAAGGAGATCATATATTTTCTATTTGCAGTGCCTGCTCTTGTTTATGTCATAGGTTTATCAATAGTCCCGGCAATAACTGTAGTTTATGACAGTTTTATCGGAAAGAATGGTTTTACACTTCAGAATTATGCCGTCCTTCCACACTATAGCCTGTATAGCGCAATTGAAAACACGCTTATTGTCAGTCTGGGTGCCTTACTTATCCAGATCACGATAGCTCTTGCTATTGCAATGATACTGGTAAAGCCAATCAAAGGAAAAAAAGTTTTTTCCTCGATAATTATTATACCGCTTGGAATCTCTACCATTGTAAGTGCATATGTATTTTCAATAATATTCCAGGCCGTAGGTGGCTATGCAAACTCTGCCCTTGTCGGCCTTGGTTTACACCCAGTGAACTGGTTCTCATCAGGCATTTCCTCGCTGGGCGTTGTAATGTTTTCAGATTTCTGGAAAAACACGCCACTTGTTGCACTTATACTTTTCGGAGGCCTTTCTTCAATTTCCCCCAGTCTTTACGAGGCTGCCGCCGTTGATGGGGCTGGTGCAATTAGAAGATTTATCCATATAACTCTTCCAAATCTCGCGCCCATTATTTCGATCGCACTCCTTGTCAGAGGGGTAAGTGAGTTCAATATATTTGCGCTTCCCCTAGTAATAATCGGATACCATCCAACAATACTGAATACACTGATATATGAAAATTATTTGTCTATAACAACAAGGAATATATCTTATGCGGCCGCAACGGTTCTTCTGGCCATCATCATGATTTACTCAATCATAGTAGTTAAACTTGGAGGTGCGAAAGATCAAATCACCTCTGACAATGCTTATAAAAAGAGAAGAACCATTCGAGGATATTGGAATAAAAATTTAGACCATGGGAAAACCGTTACTTGTGAACCAAAGAGTTTTGTGAAAATCAACAGGACTCGTAAACCTGACACACACAATAAATTGTTCGTGAAAGCATTAAGCCAGAAAGTTAACAGTTTCTTCGCAAACAATAAGGTCAAAAAAGGTCTTACCTATCTTTCCGTTGCAGTTATCGCCCTGATTTTCATATATCCATTATGGGTATTGATCATCTATGTGTTTCAACCATCATACTTAACATATGGCTCGGTCTATCCCAGCCAAATCCCACTAGGTTTTACACTGAGGCATCTGCTAGATGCATTCACCAAAGTTGATCTGATTGGCCCACTAATAAGAAGTGTGGAGGCTGCGTTTCTTGTAGGTGGAATAGCTCTTGTCATAGGAATACCAGCAGGTTATGGTCTCTCAAAATTAACCTCAAGATTATCGAATAAATTAATAATTTTCCTATTCATAGTAAATATGATGCCGGGGCTTGTCATTGCAATTCCCATCTCTGCGTACTTCTTCGACATACAAAATTTCATCAATAGTTACCACATACACCTATCTTTAGATAATACCTTCCTCGGAGTGGCGCTGGCACAGGAACTGGTCGTACTCCCGTTAACTACTTTCATTACCCTGAGTGCGTTCAGGAGCCTGCCAAGAGATTTGGAATTCCAGGCCAGAGTCGATGGAGCCTCTCTTGGAAAAACCTTTACAAAGGTACTCATCCCACTTTCAAGAGTTCCCATAATGGTAGCATTCCTGCTGGCTTGGATGACATCCTGGGATGAGTTTACTTATGCAGTTATAATTGCCCCAATAAAATCAACTTTTCCTGTTGCTTTATATAACTATGTTTCCAGGAATCTTCCACAATCTGCCACATTTGCGCTTGTCGCAACGATTCCGGTTATAATTTTGGCAGTCATTCTTGAAAAATATCTAAAGGGACAGTACTTATCTGGAGGTCTTGTAGGATGAATGTGAAAATGGAATATCAAAACGTTAACAAGTATTATGGAAAAAAGAGAGTTCTAAATGATTTTAACCTTGAAATCTATGAAGGTGAATTTCTGGTCATTCTCGGACCCTCTGGGATGGGAAAGAGCACATTACTCAGGACAACTGTTGGGATCGAGGAAATGAGTTCAGGAAAGATAATCCTTGATGGAGAGGATATAAGCCGAAAGCCACCAAATAAGAGAAACATAGCAATGGTATTCCAGAACTATGCTTTATATCCAAATATGACAGTTTATAAAAACATAGAATTCCCCCTTAAGATGGCTAAAATAGATCAGAGAACAATCAGGGAAAAGATTGAAACCATTTCTGAAACTTTGAAGATTTCAGAAGTTCTTGGAAGAAATGTAAACCTACTTAGTGGCGGTCAAAAACAGAGAGTTGCCCTTGCAAGAGCACTCGTCAGAGACCCAAAAATATTTCTGCTTGATGAGCCTCTTAGCAACCTGGACGCAAGGGTCAGATACACTGCAAGGGGAGAACTAAAGAAAATCCAGAAAGAACTGGGTCATACCTTTGCCTACGTAACCCACGATCAGACGGAAGCGGCTACCCTTTCAGATCGCGTGGCAATACTGAGAGATGGAAAGATAGAACAACTTGGAAACTTTGATGAGATATTGAATGAGCCTAAAACTAAGTGGGTAGGTGATTTTGTTGGAGAATATCCGATGAATTTCATAGATGGTAACCTATTGAACATGAAGGACAGGATTATTGGGTTCAGATCTCACTGGATAAAAGAAGGGAAACAGATAAATGCACGCGTTGACTGGTGTAACCATGAAGAAGACAGGTACATTGTAAGATGTTTTTTGAATTCAAACGACAATCTAGACCCCGATAATAGACCTGCAGTTGTTGTAAAGTCAGATAAGCCCTTCCAGTACAATGATCCAATTTCTTTCTCTCTTGCAAGGTACGACATATACAGCAAAGATGGAGACTTAATAGGAACTAGCAATGGCAATGAAAAGGAGAAAAACTGAGGACATTTACGGTGAAATAAAGGAATTGAAGTCTGATGCTGGATGGCTCTATGCAGGACTTCCTAAATTCAGGTCACTCTTTGGGAGGGATTCAATAATATCCTCGCTTCAGCTTCTTGACTTTGATGATTCGATTGCAATCGAAACTTTGAAGATTTTGTCAGAGACTCAGGGAATTGTAAATGATAGGAAAACGTTTGAGGAGCCTGGAAAGATAATACATGAAATCCATGAACAATCAGAGGATTTGAATTTCAGGCAAAAGGAAGTAGAGTGGCTTGCCAGAGGGAGAAATTACTTCTCGATTGACAGCACTCCATTATATGTTATTCTACTGGTAGAAGAGATGAAGAGAAGAAAGGAACTTATTCCCATCTTCAAGGAAAGTTTACTGGGAGCCATGAGATGGATTATCGACTATGGTTTGATTGGAAAATATATTTCTTACAATAAGCCCCCCGATGGAAGTGGCCCTCAATCCATGAGCTGGAGAGATGGTATTGGGGATGTATTGAACAGGGTAACATCCCCTGTTTCGGTTATAGGTGTACAATCCTATACGTACGAGGCACTTAGTGAGGGATCAAGATTTATGGGTGGCACAGATCCTGAACAAAACCTGACCTACAGGATTAAGGGTATACTTTCTGCGCTGAAAGGACATATTTATGATGATTTTACCGATGAAGATGGAGATTTTCCCGGTATAGCTATAGGCGGAGATGGCGTTTTAAGCAAATCTATAACAAGTGAACCAGGACATTTAATATTTTCAGGAATTCTGGATCGAGAACATGAAAAAATCATCATAGATAGATTGTTTGAAGAGGATATGCTGACACAATATGGAATAAGAACCATGTCAAACAAGGATCCGTACTTTGATCAAAAAGCATACCAGAGAGGATCAATATGGCCTAATGATAACTGGATAATTGCATATGGACTCATGAAGAGAGGCTATAAAAATGAGTTTACAGACATCCGGAACCGAATGCTTGAATGCTCAGAGAAAATGGGCGGTTTACAGGAATTTATTGGGGTGGACAGGGATGGCAATATCATCAACCCAGACAGGATGAGGATAAGACCGTGTTATCCCCAGGCTTGGGCAACTGGTTCAGAATATTATTTCAGAACACATTGACAGAATGAAAATGATTAAGAAAATTTATCCTGTTGTACATAAGTGCCAATACAATTTAATGTTATAATTACCTGCTGCAAAGAATCTTATATAAAGTGGTTAAAAATTTTAGGGATTATGATCCCTCTACAGGTGCGTACATCCCTGCTTCATAATTGTTCGCTACTGACTGACTATAGAATTCAACTAGATAGTTGTACATGTCAGTATTGTAGTGAGTCATTAGCGCAGGTATCTGGGTATAACTTGTAACAGATCCACTTTCAATGATCTTCACCCAGGCTTTGTCCATAATTGTATTCCACTCACTTATCCACGAGACCGGACTTCTTAGGAATACTCCTCCATTGATAGCTGCGAGAGAAGTGTTGGCTACAGTATCATTGCTGGAGTACATCTTCATTCCCAGTTTGGTTAGATTTACAGATCCGGGCCACTGATAATACATCATTGAATATGTATTGGAAGCAAGGCCGGTATAAGTTGCCCAGTATGATGTCTTGTAATCAGGTGAGAAATACGCACTTAAATTATATATATATTCCATAGCCTGAATATCTCCTGTATCATTGAACAGCATTGGATTTCCACCGAACTGCACCATCCACTGATACATTTCAGTAGGTGTGCTTGCGCCACCGTGGCCCTGGAAATTAATCATTCCCTGACCATACTTCTTGTCAAGTGTCTTGGCGTCTGTCATAAGTTGGGTATAGGTTGTTGGAACTTGTGATATTCCAGCGTTTTTGAGTGCTGTATAATCTACCCAGACAAGTGGTATATTAACCAATTGAGTAAGGAAGTAAACACCACCGAAAACCTGTGTTTCGTAATTGTTCAGGTTCGTTATGGTGCTGATGGTGCCTTCCCCTGCAGTAATTGTTGTTGGGTTAATTCTTGCAAGGTAGCCATCGTAAAACAAAACTCCCACATCAAGATTATCTATTGTCATAACCACATTGGCACGAGAATTGCTTGTAACTAATGAAGATACTTCTTCCACGATTGAAGATGCTGTTATGAAACTGACCTGCACATTTATGTTCGGGTACGTCTTCTCAAAATTACTTATTACCCCACTAACATATGACTGATCTGCAGCACTCATACTTGTATAGTAGGAGACAGTTACAGTTGCGTTAGATGGACTGTATATGCTGGGTACACTGGAACTGGGTGTGCTTGTGTATGAACCCTTATCCACCGGTATGAAGCCTGTTGCTGCTTCGCAATTCTTCTGCACCAGAGGATTCATAAGATATGCCATCAACTGGGCTGATGCAGGAGGTGCAGATCCACCCTTCATCTCAGCAATGACGCATCCACCAAGAAGGTGCTCCGAATTCGCTGGGCCACTCACTCCCGTATATACATAAAGCTGCTGGTTAGATGTTGATGTAGATGGTGCTACTAGATTCTTATAATCCAGCCCTACAAAAGTACCAACCAAGACTACAACAATAGCCACAGCAATTATGCCGATCAGGAGATTCTTATTTCCTTTTTTCGGTTCTACTGGTTTTTCCATTTCGATCAAATATCAATACTAAATCATAATATTATAACCTTTTGATTAGTTATAAATATTTGGTTTTTTTATAATACTAATTGTAGTATTGATTTATTTATAAAAGTTAACTGAAATCTTCCCAGCATCCATTCTTAATGAATTCTATACATGTTCCTAATGAAAGAGTACCCGAAAAAAAATACATGAAAACTGAGACAGAGTAGCAATATCCACATGCAACTTGATTCTCAATAGAAACCCTCTACTATAGAGTTAATAGCTCGATCCCTTGCATATTTAGAAATGTTTGAAATTAAGTTGAACTTCATTAGGAAGAGAATAGAAACCACTATAGGATTTTCATCCGGATTAACCAAACACTTAGATTCTCAACTGCTTAAATTGGAAAACCTATTATAACCAATACAAATTACCTACCAAAGACTTTAATAAATTAAAACCTTTAACGGTTTGATTTAATAGTCGAAAGGTGAAAAAATGGCAGCACAGAAACCACATATAAATTTGGTTACAATAGGTCACGTTGACCATGGTAAGTCTACGTTGGTAGGAAGATTGCTCTATGAACACGGTGAGATACCTCAGCACATCATAGATGATTATAAAAAACAGGCAGAGGAGAAAGGTAAAGCTACCTTTGAATTTGCGTGGGTGATGGATAGATACAAAGAGGAGAGAGAAAGAGGAGTAACTATTGACCTCTCACACAGAAAGTTTGAGACAGATAAGTTCTATTTCACCATAATTGATGCGCCCGGGCACAGGGATTTCGTCAAGAATATGATTACAGGAACAAGCCAGGCAGATGCAGCAATGCTTGTAGTTTCTGCAAGAGATGGTGAAGGAATAATGGCCCAGACTAGGGAGCATGCTTTTCTTGCTAAAACTCTTGGTGTTCAGCAGCTTATTGTCCTTGTTAACAAGATGGATGCAACCCAGCCTCCATACAGTGAAAAGAGGTTCAATGAGGTAAAAGAGCAGGTTGAGAAATTCCTTCTATCCGTTGGATACAAGACCTACCCCATTATCCCGATCAGCGGATATAAGGGAGATAACATTGTTAAGAAGTCAGAAAACATGCCCTGGTACAAAGGCACTACCCTGCTTGAGGCCCTTGAATCGCTTAAGGTTCCAGAGAAACCAACATCAAAACCACTCAGACTTCCAATACAGGACGTCTATTCAATCACAGGAATAGGAACTGTTCCTGTGGGAAGGGTTGAGACTGGAATCATTAAGCCAGGAGATAAAGTAATATTCATGCCTGCAAACAAGCAGGGTGAAGTGAAAAGTGTTGAAATGCACCACGAGAATATGGCCCAGGCCGAGCCTGGAGATAACATAGGATTCAATGTCAGGGGAATCGCTAAAAACGATGTCAAGAGAGGTGACGTTTGCGGACCTTTGAATTCCCCACCAACAGTTGCAAAATCCTTCACTGCGCAGATCGTTGTCCTAAATCACCCGAGTGTTATCGCTGCTGGATATAAACCAGTATTCCACGTGCATACTACACAGGTAGCCTGCAGATTTGAAGAAATAATAAAAACAATAAATCCAAAAGATGGAACAACCAAGGAGGCAAATCCACAGTTCATCAAGACCGGTGATATAGCTGTAGTCAAGGTTGTGCCTGACAAACCCATGGTAATCGAGAAGGTATCTGAGTTTCCCCAGCTGGGAAGGTTTGCAATAAGAGATATGGGTCAAACCGTTGCAGCTGGCCTCTGTCAGGATGTAGAGTCAAAGTAAGGTGAATCTGATGGTTTCATACAGGGCTAGGATATCTCTGAGCGGAACGGATCATAAAGTAGTTGATGACGTGTGCAAGGAGATAAAGGGAATAGCAGAAAGAACGGGAGTAGAAATTCACGGCCCTGTACCTCTACCAACCAAGAGGCTGGTTGTTCCGGTAAGGAAGAGCCCTGATGGTGAAGGTTCTCCGACCTGGGACAGATGGGAAATGAGGGTACACAAAAGGTTGATCGATATCGATGGTGATGAGAGAACCCTTAAGCAGGTTATGAAGATATCGATACCTGATGGTGTCCAGATAGAGATACAGATGAAAAATTAATTTTTATTTTTACATTTAAGAGAGTGAGTTTTATGGGTCGAAAGGAAGATAATATTGCAAAGGCAAGTTTGCTTGTCAACAAATCAGAAAGTATAAGGAATATAGGTATTGCAGCACATATTGATCACGGGAAAACAACTCTTAGCGATAACCTGATCGCTGGGGCTGGAATGATGAGCGAGGATCTGGCAGGAAAGCAGCTTATGCTGGATTATGATGAGCAAGAACAGGCAAGGGGTATTACAATAAATGCTGCTAATGCATCAATGGTACATTCGGTTGATGGAAGAGATTACCTGATTAATCTTATCGATACTCCAGGTCACGTCGATTTCGGTGGAGACGTAACCAGGGCTATGAGGGCTGTGGATGGGTGCATAATAGTCGTTGATTCTGTTGAGGGCGTAATGCCTCAGACAGAGACCGTTATCAGACAGGCACTTAAGGAATATGTTAAACCAGTTCTCTTTATCAACAAGGTTGACAGGCTGATAAATGAACTTAAACTGAATGGGGATGAGATGCAGAAGAAGTTTATCAAGATAATAAATGATGTAAACAGGCTTCTGAACAAATACGCCCCTGAGGTATTCAGAAAGGACTGGCAGCTCAACGTTGCTGATGGAAAAGTTGCTTTCGGTTCAGCTTATCACAACTGGGCAATTTCAGTTCCTGCAATGAAAACTTATGGAGTTAATTTCAACGATATTGTCAATTTGGTAAGAGGAGAAAAACAGAAAGAACTCGCAAAGAAGGCTCCTCTGCATAAGATTATCCTCAATATGGTGGTACATCATCTTCCAGATCCAAAACAGGCGCAGGCATACAGGATACCAAATATATGGAAAGGTGATCTTGAGAGTCCAGTTGGGAAGGCAATGACCTCATGTGATGGTCAGGGACCACTCTCGATGATGATAGTCAAAATAATTGTAGATCCGCATGCTGGTGAGATTGCCGTAGGAAGGGTTTTCAGTGGAACACTCTCGAAGGGGCAGGAACTCTATATTAACGCAGCTGCCGGAAAATTCAAGATTCAAACACTTGCAATGATGGTTGGTCCGGACAGAATCCAGGTCGATTCAATTGCAGAGATCGGAA
>JAKARU010000024.1 GCA_021819225.1 Thermoplasmata archaeon | reverse complement strand
GTCCACATAGATCCGACTATCACGTGAAAATACTCAAGTAAATAGAGATTATTGGCAAGAAGAATTACTGCAAGCAGGACAGGTGGGACGATCAGCATGGGCAACCCTCTCCTCAGGGATCCTGCCAGGCTGAATCTTCTGTCCACTGAAAACGGAACTGGTTCAGTTCTTAAGGAGTTCTCCATCTGCTTTCATATATAATACAATCTCCCCCATATTGTATTTTGGTAAACTTTAACTTGTAAATCAACGATTAATTATGTATGTTGGTGAATCATCTAAGGATGTTACAAACATAATGGATAGTATCCAGAATTTTGTGTAAGAACAGATGAAACAACTCCCTCTAAGGAGGATAAATTTCATGAAACATAAAACAGGAGGTTAAGAATATACAGGATCTGGGCGGTCAAAGAAGTTTCTTGCCAAATTCTGTCAATTGATACACATAGGGAACATTTACCGTGCCCATTCCCTTCCTTATGACGATATTGAGCAGTTCAAGATGTTTAAGCCTTCTTGACATTGAGGATACGGAGATCTTAAAGTGACCTGCCAGCTCGAGGTTGGTTTGATTCTTCTTCGAGATCAGGGCAATGATCTCAAAATAACGGTTACTGTAAATCTTTATTTTTTTCAACCTGTTTACATCCGTTCTTATTATCTCATTTCTTTCCTTATCGAACAGGATAAGTGGTGCATCCTTGAAGTAAGCATGAAGAGCAAGGGCTGAGAGGGCCATCCCGTGCCCGCTTGCTATATTTATCCATGATGGAAAGCCATTAGTTTCACATATTTTCTCAAGCATCAGATAAACTTCATAAAAATTATTGAAATCATAAATTGGCACAACTTCTATCCTGATCCCAAGTTCCCTGGAAAAAACAATTAATTCTTCTTCAATTCGCCTGTTTTCTCTGGTAAGAATGAATACTGTTTCCACTCTGGTATCCTTTTCAGATATGATCTTTAGCAGGGAAAGGCTGTCAGAGTCAAAAAGAGAAATCGCATACCTTTCAACCATCACTATACAACATCCGGTAATTCTTAAATTTTTTGATTTCGTATGCACAAAAAATGCCAATAACATGCATAACATAGTTATATTGATAGCCCCGCTAATCATTGATATCCTGATCTTATGACAATATCATACACGGCACCCTTGTGGATAGGAATATTCATTGGAGCGGCAATCGGTGGCTTTGCAGAGCTGTGGGGCATTTCCAATTCAGATATACTTCTCAAACTTTCTAAATGGGAAGACAGGCTGTTCATAAACTGTATAGCCATAGCAATAGGGGTTGGCGCTGTTGCATTATATGGACTGGCAGCACTTGGAGTAAGTTTTCATTTCGGAATAAAACCCATCTATGTTATCGGAGTTGCACTCGGAGCAGTTATATTCGGTGCAGGGATAGCTTTATCGGGTTATGTCCCTGGAACTGAGTGGATGGCACTGGGCGAAGGGAGGCGGGAAGCAATATATGCCGTGGCAGGCGGTCTCCTGGGAGCTGCTGCATGGACGATTCTGTACCAGACGCCCGCAGGACAGTGGCTGGTGAACACCGACAATTATGGGCAGCTCTATCTCGGCGGAAAAGTGGGTACGAACTTATTTGACGGTTTCCTGATCTCAATAGCATGGCTTGCCCTTATGTTGGGAATTGCCTATTATCTTCCAAGATATAAGGGGGGCAAGAGCTGCGTTTATATCGGAACACATTCGAATTATAAAATGCCTGCACCAGAGCTTGCGATGCACAGGGATGCGACTGAAACATTGATCGAGGGAAGCTCCATGCCAATAGGTCCGGGAGACAAGCTTGCACGAAATGCCAATGAGCACTGGGCACCAAACAACAATCTGAAGTGGATGCTCACATTTGTGGGTGCATTTATTGGCCTGATAGTGGTGCTTGAAATGTTTCTTCATCAGATATTCGGTGAATCCACAACCTACAGCTGGGTGGTTGGATATCTCTGGCTGCCCTCCTATAATTACAGCAAACTTGTGTTTGCCACAGTGGGATGGGAACCATTTTCTGATATTGGAACTCTTCTTGGGGCTTTCCTTGTATCGGTATTTGTTTCAAGAAGATTCCAGGCTTTCAATTACTGGGTACCCAGAACATGGAAAAGAAGATTCGGATCAAGCGAGCTGAAAAGAGCTGTAGGTGTTTTTTCAGGGTCTTTCCTTGTCCTGTTTGGGGCAAGGATGGCAGACGGTTGCGCTTCGGGGCACATCCTTAGCGGAGATCTTCAGATGGCTGCAAGCAGTATAGAATTTTTTGTAGTAGTTGCGATCAGCCTTCTGGTAGTTGGAAGGATACTATATGGAAAATCCAGGGGGGTAAATTAAATGGATAACAACAGCAAAGAAAAAAATAACAATGGCAAGGAGCAGAGGAAAGGCGAGAAAGGAGTGAAGGCGTTCATAATTGCAATGACAGCATTGCTGGTAATTGTAGCCGCACTCACTGTTGGTTCTTACAACGGCTATGATCCAAATCCCGCTTCAGTTTCCGCAACAGCATTTATACTCATAGTGATGCTCCTTTTGACCGCAGTTTGGTACAGGACAATCTATCCGGGGTATTCAAATGACGGAACGGAGGAATAAGAAAGTTTTTAAGTATAATTTAAAATTTGGTAATGTAGTAGCGAGATGATCATGAATGGCAAAAATACTTGTAATGCTGATAACAGGAAAGGAGAATATCAATACAGAAATGGTGGCATTCAGTTTCGCATTCAATGCAGTTAAGAATGCAAAGGCAAATGTTGAATTCCTCTTTCTCGGAAGGGGAGTCCAGGCGGCAAACAAGAACCAGAAAAGTTCTCCGCAGTTCCTGGAACAGATCAATATGCTTAGATCTGAGGGTATACCATTGAAAATATGCAAGATCAGCATGGCAGGGGAAGGGATAACGGAGAATGATCTGTTTCCCGGTATGGACATGGTGTTGGGCGGCGTGGAAACGAATGACAGGATAGAAGACGGATATACGGTAATAACTTTCTAGGTCATCAGAATGTATCCCATCACAGACCTGCAAATTATTCTCTCCATAATATCCGGAATCCTAGTAGGATTTTCCCTTGGCCTGATCGGTGGAGGGGGATCCATCCTGGCTATACCATTGCTGATCTATTTTGTTGGTTATGATCATCCGCATATAGTGATAGGCACAACGGCGCTTGCAGTCGGAATCAACGCATACCTGAACCTTATTCCTCACACTCTAAAGAAGCATGTTGACTATAAGATAGGACTGGAATTCACAATTCCAGGCATAGCAGGGGTGCTGGCAGGTTCTGAATTGGGGCTCCTGACCCCTGGAAATGATCTGCTATTCTTCTTCAGTTTTCTCATGATAGGTATAGCCATATATATGTTGAGGAGAAAATGTATTGATCTTTCTGAAATTCAGAGAAAGGCAACAAGTTCATCAAGAGCACTTGCAATACTGATATTTACTGGCCTGGTTGTGGGATTTGCTTCTGGCTACTTTGGCATTGGTGGAGGATTCCTCATCGTTCCAGGATTGCTCTTCGGAGGTGGCCTGAACATCATCCAGGCTGTTGGCACTTCACTTTTGGCAGTAGGTACTTTTGGAGTAATAACTGCAGCCAGATATGCTTTAAACATGGATGTGAATATTGTAATATCCGCGCTGTTCGTCCTTGGTGGGGTTTTTGGTGGGTGGTTTGGTGCAAGGCTGGCTGGAAGAGTTCCAAAGAGGAAACTCACGCAGATATTTGCAATAATCGTGATTGTCGTGGCCCTCTATATAATGTATCAAAACTACACTGTAATACTGTATTTCTGATCCCGGTTAAATGCAAGAACTGAGCAGCCAGGATGGTGCTCATCCCGATCTTATTCTTTGAGCGGAACTGGGTGAATGGCTAACGAATCAATCCCATAACCAATTGAATTTATACATACCTGAAATGACAGGCTGGGGTTTTTTTTTAACTAACTTTATGATATAAAAATTCCCAGCATTTGAGAACAGTGCAAGGGGCCCTTGATCTTTAACACTGTGATGGATGCCTGCAAGGAAACGGCCATAACCGACACAGTTACATCAATTCCCTGGTCTCTGTACAGAGATTCCGTAAGGCGTAACTGATTGTACCAGAAAACTTAATAAATCAGTCCAGATGAAAAAATATGAAAAATAAGATACTAATACCGATCGTCGTGATAATTGTGATTGCAGCTGGTATTGGAGGATTCCTTTATTACAGCGGCACAGAATCAAATGGTCACATGGCAATATCGGTTGCAGATGCTCCTGCAGTTTCTGGAGTTGGAGCGGTTTATATCACCTTCACTTCAGTTGAACTTCACAGTAATGCTTCAGGATGGGTTAACTACTCTGTCCCAACAACTACAATAAACATACTTGGCCTTACAATTTCAAACGCCTCACTGCTTACAAACATAACACTTCATCCCGGCAAGTACACCATGATAAGGCTGTTCATAAAGAGTGTGACAGTTAATGTTCTCGGAGTGAATGTGAGTTTCACCCTTGCGTCTAAATTTGCATTCATAAATCATCCCTTCAATGTCTCGCTGCACTCAACGACAAAAGTCATAATCGACTTCAACCTGAATCAGAACCTGAACCTGAATTCAAAGATATTCACTCCTGATGTTGGAGTTGTCGTGGACTGATGCAATAAGGCAGTCCATTTTTTTTCAACAATGATATTTTTTATTGAGGATATTTGAGATTAAGGTTTTGAGTGTTATTTGAGCAAATCTTCCATCAGGCATGATCAGAATTGCAGCTTCCTTCACATTGAGAACGATAATTCCAATTACCCGGTATATGTATACAACAGAAAAACTGATCTCTATTTACAACCCCATCAAGGCAAGGTCAACGAGTGCTGAAACCAATTTTTTTACAGTCTATCAGCTTAAGAAACCACTGTATGCTTCCACACGCGGTCCAGAATGTAAAAGCTTAGAAAACCTGGATTCCTGAAATGAGGATATCAACCGCGAGATTCCAGTCATACAATGCCGCTCTGTAAGGTCTGCAATGACTGTTCAAGCACTCTGCCTGAGCAGATGATTGGCCCTTAGAAATAATCTATCAGGTCATTTTATCACCAATAATGCATAAATGCAAAGCCAGTGGTTAAATATAGACGTATGTTGTGCCAAAAACGATAACTTAAGAAATCCGTATATGACGATCTAATAAAATTTAAAAGAGAGAGGGTTTCAGTGAATTTCCAGATGGGACTGTTAAGTCGCAGGGCAAGAAAGACATCCCTCTATCTCTTTCTGGAAGAATGCGTCATCTTCAGCACCACTATGTCTTTTGGTTTTCCAGAATCTCGCCATATCCCTATATTCCCAACAGCAACCTGGAGATCCCTGATTTTTATAAGAGATCCAGGCATTAAAAGCCAGTGACAGTCCTGGCTAAGAGGTAGCGTATATTACATGTGATATAAATTATGGTTAATTATACAGTTCATCGCACTTTTGTGTGGATTGCCAGTAATTGAATCTCTTAATAGTTGAGTAAAAAAGGGATCTTCCATAAAAAAGATGATCTTGTTGATAATAAACACATTCAGGGTCCTAAATGAGCAAGCCAAAAAAATTGAATCTTCGTCAACCACATGAAAGCTCGGAGATCCATTAAAATTACCTGGTTTATTTTACACTTTCCCGGTTCGCATTAATTCATTTTGCAACAGAATCAGTGATGGAATCAAGCATTTTATCCACTCTTTCAGCAAGTTCTCCCAATCCATTGTACCGGGAGAAGAGTTCAGCAGCGCTCTGAACTGACACGTGTGTCATGCCATTTCCTTCATATATGTAAATTCTCAATGGCGGCACTATCCCTGCCCTCAGATCACTGTCAAAAACCTCCCTGGCAAGTTTAGGGTGAAAGACTTCAAGGATTTTATTTCCCTTTATCTCGATCCCAATCTTCTTCAAATTAGCCTGTGCATCTATGACTGAAATAACCTTCAGGCCATTTTCCTCCACAGATCTCTGAAGAATCCCCACCGTCTCCTCAAATCCAAATTTTGAAACTATTTCTTTCGTATTCATTTCTATCACTCCACACAGCACGACATCTTCGTCATATCCCTGGTAAAGGACTGCGAGGCCAGCTTTATTCCTTCTGCCACAGTTGGAAATATATGACTGTTTTCAATTATATCCTGGAATGTATACCCATTCCTGATCGCTGTAACGCCCTCGATAATGAACTCTGCAGCATAAGGCGCCAGCACATGGATACCTGCAATCCTTCCCGTATCCTCATCAGCCACAATCTTGAACATTCCTATGCCTTCCCGCAATATTCTTGCTTTCGGCACTGTAGCAAGAGGGAGCACCCTGGTAACGGCCCTTCCAAAGTTCCTGTTGTATTCATCCTCAGTGTAACCAACGGAAGCAAGTTGCGGCTCTGTAAAAATTGCCCATGGGACTTCCTGGAGGTTTATTCCCTTTGTGGAATGATTGAAGATATTGGATGCAATAATCGCACCCTCCCTCGCAGCAAGCGTTTCCAGTCTGTACCTCTGATCAACCACGTCTCCAGCTGCATAGATCAGGGGATTGGTTGTGGAAAAATCATCCTTTACACTTATCCCTTTATCTGAATATTCAACACCTGCATTTCCAAGCGAGAGACCATCCACATTCGGCTTCCTTCCCGATGCGATCAGGACCTCATCAACCTCTATTTCCTCCATTTTTCCCTGATATTCAGCAACGATGATCTTCTTATCCCCTCTCCGGTAAACCTTCCTGACGTTCCTCCCTGTTAAAAATGAAATTCCATCATTCTCCAAAGCTCTTATGAGTTCACTCCCAACTTCACTTTCAATCCCTCTTGCTATGGTATCATGCCTCTTTATTATCCTCACACGTGAACCGAGTCTATGCATTGCCTGGCCAATTTCGAGACCAACAAATCCTCCTCCCAGGATACCGATGCTGCCTGGAAGATCATTGAGTGACCATACGCTTTCACTGGTTAAATAGCCGGTATCCTCCAGTCCTTCTATCTGTGGGATGACGGGACTGGAACCTGTGGCTATTATGAAATTATATCCTTTCATATGCTCTTCTCCTGAGATAGACGTAACTTTCACTGTGTCTCTGGAAACAAAACTTGCCTTTCCTTCATACATAGTTATGTTGGGATAAAATTTCAGGACATCCTCATACTTGCTCTTCCTCTCCTCCTGGACAACCTCCCTGAGAGATTCCATTAGTTTGCTGAATTCAACCGCTGGATCCGACGATGCAATTCCAGGATATCTTGGATTCCGCTGTGTATTGGCAACCTTTGCTGCTTCTATTATATATTTTGAGGGCACGCAGCCAACATTGACGCAGGTCCCTCCGATCGGTCCATATCCTATCATCGCAATGGCTGCCTGGTTAGATGTGATCTCGCTTGCCCTTATTGCAGCAGAAAATGCTGCCGCACCTCTCCCGATGATGACAAGATCGTACTCCTGTGTCATATTACTCAACTTTTCTCAACTGCGCCCTGTAATGGGATTCCCCTCCAAATACAGGAGATTTAACAAGATTCTCTGCAGAAATTTTAGCGTCATCTATCTTCACAATTGCGATGCCGTCATTTAATGAAATTGACAGCACATCTGCACCCTCTTTTTTCAGGCCATCACTTACGGTTCTTACACAGTCATCACAGGTCATTCCAAAAACCTTCATGGTTACCTTTTTTTCTGTCATATCCTGTTATCACAGAACAGTATTAAAGCTGAAAAGTAAACTTTTTTTTACCTGAGTGGGCAGAGTCCACTATCATGGAGGACAGGGGATGAATCGACCTGAACCTGATTGTTGTTTCAAGCGAATACGAAGAATTTCCCTGGGAACTCTAATTATAAACAATGACTCGGTGGATGTCTCCCTTAGTAACCAAATTGAAGCCATGAACAACCATTAAAATGTTAACGAACGAGTTTCCACATGCTTTATTGCGAAAGCAAGAAGAGGAAAGTAGAGCTGTTTCATGGAAACCTAACTATGTATTCTGGAAGTAGGGAGCATCTCATGAACGGGTGTTCTAGTTCTTTACATTTTAGTAAATCTTTAGCAATATCCTTAATTTTGCTTGAGAAATCTTTTAAATAGGGATCATTTTGGTTTTTAAATCTCTCTTCAAGTTCCCTCCTTCTGATCCTAAAAGCTTGAAATTCATTTTCCAATACGCAACAGATGCACCGGAATGAGTCGAAGTCCCTCCACATTGTTCCCCACATATGCAGTATCATTCCATCCGGAGTTTCTTTAATCCCAACCGAAATTGTAAAGTTGTCTGCATTTTTTTCCACCTGTAAACTGGTAAACCATTCTTAGATAAACCGATCCCTTCCTCCCCAATCTCAAAAATAGCTACAACCCCTTTATTAATCGACTCAAGAATTTGGTCTGCCAATACTAAAATTGCATCTCGATGGAAACGATCAAATTCCCCACCATTAAGTAAAATGTTCTCTGATGATGGCGTGATTTCAGATTCGTTCAATTTTACTAATACTTCGATTCCACCACCATATTTCCCAAATGCCGGCCAAACTCTCAAAAAATCATTGTTAGTAGGAAGGTTAATTTCATTTCCTTCGTTATTGAAGAGTTTGAGGTTTCCAGAGTCAAAATCATATCTGTGTCTAGGTGAATAAGTAATGGATAAGCATTTTGAAATTTTTATTGAGAATGGTCTCAAGATGTTAAAGTAGAGTTAGAATAGACCGGTTGGGACCCGATTTAAATTTTAGACTAATATTCTGTTTCGACCCAGAAATTCTTCCTCTCCTTATGCCCACATATTCAATGTGGTTATCTTAAAGATAACTGGAACCAGTTCTCTTAGCACCCGGTTTTTCATAAATATAACCTTGTATATTATTTTTAACCAGACATGAGATCATGTTTGGCCAGGGATACGCGTTCTTGATCTTGAGGGTGACTCCTCGTGGCTCAGCATGCGTCTCCCTTCTTTCATTCTTTACCCGGATGGGATGTTGCAGCATATATCTGCGTATAAAGGACAGGTCTGGGTGAATGGAAGATATTGGGTGATAATCTGAAAGGTGATGAAATGAGGAAGATGGGCACATAGAAGTATTTCGGTAGATTCAAATAGGATCACATATATACGCGGGATTTCTTTAGCTACGATGAATTCAGCAAATACATAGACTGGGCAGTTAGCGATTACAATAAGGTAAGACCCCACTCATCTTTGAATTATCTGACACCTGATGAGTTTGAATCAGCAATAAGGAATTAAGGTTTCAGAAAGGAATGGATAAAAAAATCGATGAAAGTGAAAAGGCATGTTGAATTCCTTGAATGAGCTCAAAAAACTGACTGAACATGCTTGATCCAGATCAACATTGCAATCTGAATAACAAATTAGCCAAGAGTTCAGTTATGGCAAGTACATAATTTTCACATTATATCGCATTCACTGAAACTTACCAAAAAGTATGTATATTTTATACACATTATTATGTGTGTCAACTCAGAGATTTAATATAACCTTACCTGATGACATAGCAGAAGTACTTAAGACTAAAAAAAATAAATCAGAGTTTTTAGCTGAGGCAGTTAGGGAAAAAATGGTAAGAGACAGGAAAAGAGAAGTACTGGAAAATGCCAAAAAGATTAAGAAATATTACGAGTCAGACGAAGATTTGAAATCTCTCAATTCTCTGGATTCCCAAGATTTTGTGGAGTGGGAATGAGTATTGAAGCAGGGTGAAATTTGGCTGGTAAATCTCTCCCCAACCGTAGGTGCTGAGATTACTAAAACCAGGCCATGTGTTATAATAAGTGGTAATGAAATTGGAATTTTACCCTTGAAAGTTATAGCTCCAATTACTGATTACAAAATGCATTACGACTCAGTGCCCTGGATGGTTAATCTTTTTCCCAACTCGGTAAACAACTTGTCAAAGAGATCAGTTGCTGACATGTTTCAACTAAGATCGGTATCTCAAAACAGATTGATCAAAAAGTTGGGTTGCGTATCTGAAAAAGAATTTCATAAAATCCTGGAAGCTATAAAGGTTGTTTTCGGGATTTATTAAATTCCGAAATGTAGAATCAGAAGCGGACATGTCGGGATTTGATTAGTGTTTTAAGCTAATACTAGAGAAAAACTTGTACTTGTCTCAGATCAAACCTCAGGTTAAAACGGGTTGCTTGTAAAACGACAAAAGATTTAGTTCGGGAATCTCTGGTTTTGGATGGTATATTAAGATCGG
>JAKARU010000023.1 GCA_021819225.1 Thermoplasmata archaeon | reverse complement strand
GGACAATTATCCCATGAAGGTGAGTTCATAGGGGTTAAACCGTGAAATAGGCCCCTCGAATAATATTCTTTTGACAGGGGGATATAAAGAAAGCAGGTGAAATGAAAAAGTGCGGGAGACCTCGAATGAAAACATGATAGGATAGAATTATGATACTGTAGTAACAAAAATAGAGCTTGCTGGTTTCAGATCAGGCCAAAAGCATAAGCCCTTCTTATTATGCATAAAACCTAAATTTTCAATGAAACTAAATGGATTATATGGCCGTGAGTATCAGATGAATGCCAATGGCGAACATGAGGATAGATAACGACCCTGATATATTGGCTTTAAGAGGAATTCCACAACTCATCAAATAACCAAGGAAAGCCCAAAAAGGAATAGAAGAACACACCCTACAAGTCCAGAAATAAGAAGGCCCCAGACAATATCGTCTTTTCTTCTTGATTCATATCTATTCATTATCATACAATACGAAATTTGTATTAATATTTTCCTTTACTTTCCTTATCCATTATAGCCAGGATGAAACCTGCAATTCCAGCTACTGCAGCAAACATTATCCATATACCGGAGGCTGAAATACCATTCAGGCCATAATAATCTATTGTTGCATTTCCGATTGAAGAGAATGTTGCTGCCATTGCTGCAAGAGCTGCGAGTATAACTATCGTTCCGTACCTAATGCCCGTATTATGTTCATCTTCCCTTAGAAATACTCTTCCAGTAACTTTCCTGGTCGAAGGGCTTTTGACAACTCCACTGTATGTCTTAGGTTTCTGGCCTGCTGCATTCCTGCCATTCTTCTTAACTCCTTTATTCGTTATCTTCTTTGTATCCTTTCCTGCCATTTCATCTTCTCCTTGGTTTTTGAGGCTTTCTTCTTTTAGGTGGCCCCTTCTTTTCAAACGTCAGATCAAATTCTATCATTTCGCGTTCTCCGAGTTATTTTTCCTCGGGTGTCTCTTTGGCCCCATCAGATTCTTTCTTCAAGAGAGCTTCCCTTGCAACTTTGTTTATGTCTACTGCAGGTAGCTCCGTATTCAGTAGTTGCTTGAACTTTGCATTGAGTTCAGGATCAGTTTGAATAGCCTTCATCTTTTCAGGATCTGACACAACATCCATGAACAGGTTGATTGCATGAACTGCAATTTCTTCGGCAGCTTCGTTTCCAGAGTCTATTGTAAGATCTTGGGATACTTGATCCGGAAGATCTTCATCAAAGTCGTTTAAAGAGGTGTTTTCACTGGCAGAATTCTTTCCGAAATCGGCCTCACGTCCATTTCCCCTGTACCCCTCCAACTTGAGATCGGCGATATCTGATGATTCCCCTTCTACACTCGTTTCTGGCCCTACATCATGCGGCCCCTCACCACCATTCCCACTATAATGAACCTTGAATCCTTTCTTACATTTCGAGCATGTGGTTCGTTTCTCATATTTATGGCATAATTGATGTTACTACAGTAACACAGTATAAAATCACCAGTTCTGATTCTTAACAGCTTCATTTTGTCAGATTTTACATAGGAAAGAGAAAAGGTAAGGTAAATAAAACATTCACCTGACATTTCCATTTCTGACAGCTCGGATAAATGACTTCGAAACAATGAAATAGGTATGAATTTAGGACAAGCAAGCTCTCTAACGATCGGTTATCAGGAAATACGAGTACACCTTACCTCTCTTAATCTTCCCAAGGATTGTTGTCGTAACCATGATATCAAGTTTCTTTGTTATAATTCCGTATTTAATTTCTATGCCGTTATACTCAAGAATGGTCTTTATTTGATGTGCCTTAAGATTCCTGGAAGGATGGCTTAAGAACATTTCTAAAATGGACTTCGTGACTTTACATCTTCCAATTCTATTGTTCTGTCAGAATGTGTAATTTAGGCTTTTTCCCGTTTCCTTCATGTAGATGCATATTATTTTTGTATGATCAGTTGTGTATAGCACCCTAAATATGATGTCTTTACTGTGTTATTTTGCAAATCATTTTATAGCGTAGATGCATATCTATTTACATGCCATTTCTTGTATGGAAAACCATAGGCGGCAAGAAGCGCCTTGTAATGAGATGGAACAAAAGGGTTGACGGAAAACCAAAAGTCGTCAAAGAGATATATATAGGTGACATGGAAAAACTTGCAAGGATAATAGAACACCCGGACAGGAAGGTGGATGCATATTCACTCTCATATGGAGTGACTGCATCCATACTGCTCATTGAAAGGGATGTTCAATTGAAGAATATTGTGAATGGCATCATGGGGACAAATGGCAGTGGAATGTCCCCTGGCGATTATTTCCTTCTTTTCATTATGAACCGGCTATCTGATCCGGAATCGAAAAACGGCATTGAAAGGTGGATAAGGGGAGATTTTGCATCAACAATCTATCCCAAAAGGGGATCGCAGGATTATTGGAATTTCATGGATCGGATAACAGATGGTCACATGGAAATGATAATGAACATGATCAAAGAAAAGGTTCTCACTATGGGTTATGATTTTTCAAGAATATTTGTGGACGCTTCAAACATGTACACATTCATGGGAGAGAATGAAATGGCCAAGAAGGGGCATAATAAGAAGCACAGGTATGATCTCAACCAGGTATCCTATTACATAGGATCAAATTACGATTACATTCCATTGTTCTGGAATTCATACGCAGGAAACATCCATGATTCAAAGACATTCCCTGAGATGGTCAAACATATGCCTGAAAATGCAACCATAATATTTGACAGAGGTTACAATTCAAAAGATAATATTGATATCCTTAAAGACAGGAAATACATCGGTGCACTCATTCTTTCAGATCACAAAGATCTGGTTGATCTTCAAGTAGGCAATGATTCATTCATTGAAACCAGGAAGAAGGTATATGGAAAGGATCACAGGATTCTGGTATATCACAGCTCTAAGCTCCAGAATAAGAGAGTAAGAACATTCATGAAGTCGTTCAGGAAAGTTTACATGAAAGCAAAGCGACTTGTTGAATCAGGAGATTCAGATGCAATGGAACAGGCAAGATTCTTCCTTGAATCTAAAAATCTCAATGAGACAATCATCCTGCCGGATATGCACATAAACAGTGAAAGAATGAGCCACAGGATTAGAATGCTTGGATTGAATGCACTTTTCACAAATATTGAAGATATGCAGTCAAATGATATCATTGATCTGTACAGAAAAAGAAACAGGGTCGAACACTGTTTCAGAACAATAAACACAATGAGCATTGCATTTCCCCTATATCACTGGACTCCACAGAAAATAAAAGTTCACATGTTCATGTCTCTGCTTGCATATCTCTTTTTATCACTGTTATACAACAGGATAATGAAGGAAACCGATGAAATATCGCTCATATCCACACAAGATATATTGAAAGGGATAAGGGTACAGTATATCATTGACGGGAAGGATGTGAAGAAAACGATAGATGCAAAGGATCCAGAACAGATCAATATATGTGAAAAACTCAATTTGATATCATTGGCATAGGCACTACAGGTTCAACTGTGAGCAGAAGCAGTGAAATAGCTTATTGGGAATAATATCAAAAAAGAAAGGATGTAAAGTCACGGACTTATCTATTTTATCCAGTTTGATCTTTAAAGTTACAGTCAAAGATTCACCATTCTTGATTATTCCATTGGGATATTCCCCATTGATGTTAATGCCATTATTGAATTCATTATTTTGGTCCTGCAATCAGATCCCTCCAAAATTGACTTGCTGCATATACCTTGAAGTATCCATGCCTGTCACTTGCGTGTAAATGGATGTAATGACCAAGGAGGAATGAGCCATCCATTGCTGCAATACTGACAATGGAACATTGGAAAGAACGCAAGACACAGCAAAGGTATGCCTGAACTTGTGGGGATGGATCTTTATTCCAATATGGTCCTGCATTTTTTTCATGTAAAGGTTCACTGCCACTCTTGTTATTGGGAATAAAGGATCCTTTCCCTTCAGGTCCGTTTTAGTGAAAAGAAGGTATGACTTGTATTCATCTTCCATCTCAGCTGAAAGTGGTAATACCCTTTCAGGCAATTTACCATTGGTTGTGTGCTTCTTCAATGTCGGGATCCTTACAGTGTTCAGGTCAAGATCAAAATCCACAGGCCTTAACCCTGGTGAAGAGATCTCTCTATGCATCCTTCCCTTTTCATCAAGGTATGCGTCCTTGTGAAATGGCACTATTTCTTCAATCCTGGCACCGGTATGCAGCAATGCTTTCATCAGAAGGTAATATCTTCTATGATAGGCCTCATGCTGCCTGTCATCCCTGATTTTCGCCCTGACATAATCAAAGATCCTTTGCAGCTCCTCCCCATTGAAGAACTCTATCCCATTGGTCTTATGGGCCAGCTGGATCTTTGTATTCTTGTTAAATGGAATTGGGGATATCACGACTATACAATAGTGATTTCTTTATATGCTTATCTCAATGGTGAATTTCACCAGGAGAATATCCTTTTATATACTCCCTAGAGAGATCTCCATTCATGACTATACATTTTGCACAATTTGTATATTAGAAAAACTGGTAATATGAAATGAATAAATATAAAAAGCTCATTAAAACGAGTATCAAAATTTAAGGAAAAATTAGGCAGTTTCAATAGGGAACTTTAAAGAAATTCTTATACTCATTTCGTTTTTTAGATATGCCCTTATTTCCCTAGTCAAAAATTGAGGGAATTTTATTGACATTAATGATAAGGATAAGCGTCGTACAGTTCCGTCCCCTTCATATTTACTGACTGATAAATTGTATCGTAAAGGTACAGCCCTATCAGAACCTAATGTTATTACAAAATTATTTACACCTTCTGTGGTTATCTCTCGTTGGGGGACTATCAGTATTTTTACACTATATGGGCTTAAGTCCACATTGGTTTTGTTGTTTTGATTATCTTTCCATACAAGAGTTTTTGTTCCATGAATGGTACCCCACGCATTTTTAGCGTCACCAAAGTGGATGTTTCTGACTGTCAAATTTATCTCATCGTTCTCCCCTTCAATATTAGAAATGACTAACAAAGGCATTTCTAAATACTTCATTAGTTTTTCCTGATATAGTGTGTTGGATTCGACTATAAAAAGTGCACTGAATCCTCCCGCCTCAGCTACTGCGCTAATAGTTTCTATATTTTCAACTATATCAAAATTGTATTGTATAGAGATAAAATAGAGTATTGTTCCAACAATTATTAAAGCAATTATGAAAAATAAAGTTGGTGTGCTTAAAATTTTAATATTATTTAATCTTCCATACTCCTCAGAATAATCAATAGTTTCAAAAATGTCAAATTCTTTTCCACTACGCTGCATCTCTCCCCCATTGTCCCAAACTAATCACTTATTCTCCTATCTTTTTTCTCTCTTCCCAAAAAAAACCTGATCAACATCACGTGCAGCATTTCTATACGGCACAACATAAAAATTCCTTTGGTTCGATTCTTCGGTTTCGAGTATCAACCTTTTATTGAATTTGATGGCCTTAATGACATCTTTTATGGAGATATTCTTTTCGTCTGTAATTTTTTTCTCTACATCATTTGTCTCTTTCGTAAATTTTCTTATTTTTATAATCGTTATTTTTTTTTTATCTAATTTGATATTCTTACCAAAATATGAACTGGATTGGGCAGGCATATTCTCTACGACTTTAAGAATTTCTTTATTTATACCTCTCATCGCATATTCTCCATGTTGATAGTTTTAATTGAAATAAATAATTTGTTATTGTGGCTTTTAAAGCGATTTCCTTAGGGCATCTCAAAGCAATGGAACTGAAGAAGCAGGGCCTCTCTGAAATGGCCATTGGAAGGAAGATGACTGTTCCACGGATAAAACTTTAGAATGCTCCATACATGTACAAATAACCTGAATTGAGAATGATCGAAATTTAAAAGAGATTACTTAAGCCATCTTCAATAAATTTTATGAAAATTTCTCCGGAAATCACTTAGATCGATCCCCTTGATTCATATGTATATAATAATAGGGCTTCAGCATCACAACATGCCAGTTTGCGTAATTTTTCCTGAAATTTAAAGGCTTTTCAATGATGGCATGTAACTGGCATGTGCCACTTACATGCCACTCCTCATTTTTTGAATTTGAGATCTTATGGCAGCTCTTATCTGGTTAATATTAGACTTTGTTTGAAAGTAAGCAGTAAGCACCTTCCGCAAAACAAGCAAATCTTTCATTCCATAAGTGCTTACCATTGCTCATTTTCCATGTTTGTAGCTCTTATCTGGTTAAAATTAGGCATTGTTTCAACTGTTGACCGGTGACCACCCGATAATGGCTCAATGGAGAGCTGCTTCTTCAAGTGGTCATCCTTGGTCTTCTTTCGGTTTAGTACTTCATAGACGGTTGTTTTGCTCTTACTGTTTTCAAATGGTTCCTCCATTCACTTTGTGACGGATAGACGCCTGAACAGTGAGGGCATCCAATGGCTGAACTTGCAGCGGTTATGTATTTGTTTTTGCAATGAGGGCATCGAACAGGAATCTCTTTTCTAGATTTCCATTCGTACCCGCACCATCCACAAAAGATGGTTGGCCGGGAATTCTTATTGTAGAATCGTCTAGATTCTCCCGGTTTGGGCTGTAACTCTGGGTAATCATCAGTATGGTGGATTTTGTAGTGGCATTCATCGCAAACTGAAATCGTAGTCTCTGGGGAATAGGAAAGATGGTGAATTATTTTTTTTGGTTTCGCAGCCAAATCTCCCAAGTATTCTCGATATTCCTCAAATATGTTTTTGTCTAGAATGCGACTTTTACAGACCTCACAAAATTCTTTAGAGGAATTAAGAGCTTGTGCCACAAATCGTTTTATGTAATTGAACCTGCATTCTTCAGAGCAGAAAAAACCGGGTGCACTGAAGCGTATTCCGCAATGATAGCAGACCCCTTTCTGCTCGTAGAATCTGAATCCCACTTGTGATAAGAATTCTGGAATATTAAAGCGGGACAGCATGTATTCCTGGATAAAGGTGTCATTTTCAAAGATTATAGTGCCTGGTTCGCTCTCCATTGGGAAGGATATTCTACTCTCTATGCCATTTTGTCCCAACTCTTCGAAATGCAGAAAAATCGATTTTATTGATATTTCCTTGTTACTGTTATCCGGCAAAGCGTTCGCGGTTGTGTGATTCGTATTCGATTTCCAATAAATCAGTGGTCTGGTATCTTCCCAAATCTGCACTTGTTCTGTTCCTCTCATATCTGCGAAGAATGTAATATTCCCTTTATTAAGATAAAAAAGGTTGGGTTTCTTGGAGGATTCATCATATCCCAGAGTCAGTAATTTATCCCCGGTTTCTTGCAATTTATGAAATATATTTGGGTATATGCGTTTACCAAACTTGTCATAGGGTTGCACTAGCATCATTATTTCTTGTATGTATTTCAAAGTATGTTTGCGTTATTTTTCCGCTCATCCTACATTTCCCCGGATGCTGATTATTATTCGAACCTCTTATCTTGCGATTTAAAGCCCTTTCTCATGTGTTTCAGTTACTATTGCACCCCCTCTTCCTGTTCTCGTTGGTCTTGGTAAATCTGGGATAGTGGCATTAGTTAGCCCTTCCCGGATATCTCATTTATGAGCCACCTGGCATTGTTCCTGGCATCGCTGATCCATGCCTTGATATATGCAGCAGCTCATCAACATCGGTGACCTTGGAAAGATCTCCAAGGAGATTCCATGCCTCCCTCTCCAGATCACTTACTGAGGGGCCTATGTCGGATGCCCTAAGGGCCCTTTCCCTTGGTTTCCTCTCCGTCTCAATCGCAAAGCTCTTCCTGTCCCTTCCTTCACCCTTTGATATCCATTTCTGTGACATTTTTCATTCCTCCAATTTTTTCTTTCAAATTTCCATGCTGTTTGCTCTTATCTGGTTAATATTAGACCTTGTTTTGAGTATGAAGCATGAAGCACCCTTTTGTAACCCAGTCAACGCCGATTTCTGCAAGTGCTTCATTCTGCTCCACTTTTTAATAGTCTATGAGTCGTTGCAGGGCTTAGTTTCATTTTCTTTGCTATTTCTCTTTCACTCATTCCCTGCTTGCTGTATTCCACAGCTTTCCTGGCCTTCTCCTTTTTCTTCTGTTCCCTCTTCGCTTTGTTCCTCCACTTCTCCCGCTGCTTCTCCATCTCCTCCCTCCTGTGGGTCTCCCTCTCTATTGGGAATTTCTATAGGGGAGAGTATGGCCATTAATCCCATGAAGGTGAGTTCATAGGGGTTAAACCGTGAAATAGGCCCCTCGAATAATATTCTTTTTCAGTGGATATATAAAGAAAGCGGGTGAAATGAAAAAGTGTTGGAGATCTCTAATGAAAACATGATGGTATACAATTATGATACTGCAGTAACAAAAATGGAAACTTTACTTTTCAGATGAGCATGAGGCTTTATCTTGCACAATACCCAAAAGGATACATCAAATAACGCCATAGATCAATAAGAGGCCAACAACTCCAAACACGATTAACCCATATCCAACTGCAAGGTTGAATTTTGATTTTTTTCTTGTCTGGTACGTCTGGTACATATCTTTACTATATTAACAGGATTAATAAAGATTCTTATTCATCATCCTCGTAAAGAACTATTGCAGCACCTCCGCTTATAATTGCTACCAAGAACCATGTCAAACCTGCAATGGCTCGTGAAGGGGCCATAAGATCTATGATCCCGTTCGCAGCAGGTATGGAGAATACCTCGAATGCTGCAAGCAGTGAGAGAAGGGTAACTCCTCCAAGGACATGCTTGAGCTTGAGATGGAACCCGTAAGAGATCCTGGTCATTCTTACATTTCTACTTGAAGTGCTGCATTCTTGCCATTCTTCTTTCCCCTTTTCGTGTTCTTTCCTGCCATTTCACCTTCTCCTCGGCTTTTGAGGCTTTCTTCTTTTAGGTGGCCTCTTTTTACAAATTTTCCAAATAAATTTTGGAGATTTCGAAAATTTTTTTCAAATTAGAGCTCTTGAATCATGTATATATAATAATAGGAGAGCAGCAGCCGCCACATGCCATTTTTGCAAATTAATGCCGTATTTTACTGCATTAAATGAAGTGGCATGTAAATGGCACATGCCAGGCAACATGCCATCATTCAATTTTGGCCTTATCATCTTCTCATTCATCACTTTTAATTTCCCATGGATTTTTTCTGTTTTCCAGATGTTCATTTCCCATGTTTGTAGCTCTTATCTGGTTAATATTACGCTTTGCTTTAATAAGTGACCAGTGACCACTTTATCATGAGACCATGTTTATCCGTGTTTTCAAGTGGTCACATTTGGTCTTCTTTCAATAATCACACTAAAACATTTTTTAATTTCCTGTTCTCTCTCGGGCCCTTCAGCTTGTGGCATTCTATTTTTTCATATTCCTTATCAATGCCTTTTCAACTATTTTCTACTTGCTTTTTAAGAAACATCCCTTCATGGGGGTGTAATTATATGGCAAGGGATCATCACCCCTGAAAATGCCGTAACAAAAAACCCTTTAATGTCTAAATTATCGTAATAAAGGTTTATTTTGAGTTGCCTTCCATGTACGATTTTAAGGCCTCGTATTTTTTGATTCCGTCCAGCCTCATCCTTTCCTTCTGTTCCCCGGTGATCTCAGAATGGCCTGAAAGCCATGCCTTCTCCCTTTCCCGGTACAATGAATCGACTGCATGCTGCCCCCTTCTCAATACGTTATCGGGAACGTCGGGATCAATGCCTTCCACTCCCTTCCGTATGATCATGTCCCGGTCGAGCATTGCATAGGTGAAATAACCAGGTGCATGCTTTTTTGAGATCTTCTTCTTGCTCTGGGCCATCAATGTGCCCTTGTATTCCGGGTTAAGGCATTGGCCCTCATGGGAATACCATATCCTGTTTTCCTTGAGCGGGTCCATAGGGCATACCTGATCCTCGCATTTCTGATAGTATGGGCAATTAATGTAGGGTTTAGGCTCGGGGGTCAGCATGGCTTTTATGGCCTTGTGGATCTCATCCTTCTGCATTGCATCGAGCTTCCCGTAGTCTTCAATGATTTCAGTCATAGGATGACCTCCAGGATCATTCCCTTGTTGATTAGGATCGTTTTTCCCTGTGATTCCAGTTCCAGGAAGTATTGGCCCATTTTCATGCAGATCCCATTTTCAGCCTTCCCATCCAAAAGCAATACAGTCATGGATCTTCCCTGGAGGGATACGTTCATTGGATCCGGCTGTGAATAGTTCCTCGGCTCTTCCCCATTATTGATCCTAGGTTTCTCAGCCTCCAGCTTCCTTGGTTCGTAGCCTATCCTCTCAAATTTCTTTCCGTTTATTATTATCTCGCTCATTGCTGCACCTCCTTTATTTCCCTGATGTGATCTATGCTGAACCTGTACCTTCTTCCAGACTGGCCCGTTGTGTCCATTATTAACTTTCCTAGCTTTGCAGTTACAAAATGGCCCCTGTAGTTGTGTGTGTTGGGGTTTCCATCCATCAGGGAAATAAAGGAGGTG
>JAKARU010000022.1 GCA_021819225.1 Thermoplasmata archaeon | reverse complement strand
ATTCCCCACGTATCTGTATAGTGGGCCGCAATGAATATTGCAACCGGTATGAGAAACACTATGTAAAGAAGCGCTGTGACGAAAATAAAAGCAATGATGATTAGTATAGATGGGGCAATAGACAGAAGCGGAAAGGTAAAGATTCTGTTTTTCTTCAGGAAAGTTGAAAGTGGTGTTTCACGTTTTTTGATACTCAATTTGGTTTCAACAGAGGATGCAAAAGTATCATTTTATAGTTTCTCCTTATTTTTGAAATTTTCCAAATCTGATATCCAATATGAATTGGTTTAATTTTTTGGTGCACTATGAATTCGGTATGTATCTCAATGTTCTTATATTATTCCCGCGTTCTATCCTTTTTCAACTTCTCTCTCTTTTAAATTTTCTTTGTAATGCAGTAAAAGGTGTGTTTTTGATTAATCTCATGCCTCATTTGCAAGAATAGAGATTCATCTGTAGTGAGAGAGAATACCCCATCCGTCACAGTAGATCAAAAATCACCTCCTGATGCTTTATTTCCCAGACAAAGATTGGTAACGGACGCAACTGGAAAAGGAATTTAGCAAGAGTTTGCAATGGTAGAGAGTATGCCCCCACAGATAAAGCATAAGAACTACAGGAACGCTCCAATTTACTTCAGGCACTGTGATTTGAATCTATGCCAGTGAAACCAAATAATACTAAGTTTATTGCAATTTCAAAATTCTGATGGGACTCTTTTTCTGAAAAATGTTCATAGCCTAAGAATATGAATGTAGATGAAATGAATACGTTATTCTTCTTTACATTATTATTTTCCCAGTGTTGATGGTAGAGGAAGTTTCGTCCCCTTTATGATTTGTTTCATCTTCGCTGGATCTGCCTTCAACTTCACCAGCGTCGTCTCTGCCTTGCTGTATAGTTCGTCATAGTTCTTGGGGCAGAAATTCGGGAGTTCTTGGTACTTCAGGTCATTCCACACAAGTTCGTCAGGATTCAACTCTGGAGAATATGCAGGTATGCGTCTTGTTATTAGTCTGTCGTTGTGAATGCCGAGGTATTCCTTCACCTTGTTGCTCCTGTGGATCATGATGTTATCCCAGAACAGGTACAGAAACCCCCCAATCTCTGAAAGAAGTTGATCCAGGAACGTTATGATGTGATCCTCGTTCATGCTCTCCTTCACGATCATGAAATAGAGATTGCCATCCTCAGTGACTGCAGAGGATATGGATATCTTATCCCTCCTTTCCCTGACCTTCATGACCGGTCGTTTTCCCCTCTGTGACCATGTCTTTCTCACGTTGGGCCTGCTCTGCATCCCGGATTCGTCCTGAAAGAGGATTGTTGCATTCTTCTCGCGGGCCTCCTTCACGTACTCAGGATATTCATTCTCAAGCCATTCTTTTACATACTCGTGATTCTTTTCCACTGCACTGAGGAGAGGCATCTGTGCACTGTATCCCAACACATCGAGCAGCTGCCATATATACGTGGTGTTGTAATGCACGCTGAACTCCTTCTCAATCACGTCGGCGATCCTCTTGAGTGTCCACAGATCCGTGGAGTATCCGTAGGCCAGGGCACCGGAGTCAATGATTTTCTTGAGTGTCTCCTTCTGCTCCACTGACAGACGGGATTTTCTGCCCGCCTTCTTCCTGCTCCTGTAATCATGGTCATTCTCGATGCGTTTCTTCCATTCATATACAGTCCTCCGGTTTACGCCAACTTTCTTGGCCACGGCAGTCTGCTTCATGCCTGACCTTAGCAGTTCCATGCCCTCTTTGCGTTTCCATTCAGTTTCAGTCAATGTTCCGGAATCCCGTTCAACAGCCATCAATACTGCATCGAATAATTAAATATAAAGTTTATTATATCAAATAATTCATAATGAGACTATATATACCTAAAGAGCAGTAGTTCAAATATTTAATGCAATAAATTTTTATAATATCACCTCATGATTATTAATAATGATGGAAAATAATATTTTTAACCAAAGAGAGAGAGACAGCAAAAAGATCATTATTGCATTTTCCTTTTCGATCATCATGATATTTTCAGCATTTGCCATATTAAATTTCACAACAACCGCAGAAAAATCCAGACAAGCAATCAACAACCACCCTTTACCCGTTGTATCCTATTCACAGTTTGGTGAAACAGTCTCATTCATAGGTTCACAGCCAGCCATATCATTCGGTTCAACAGAATATCCAACATCATGGAATATACTGAACATTGAGCAACCATCCCATCTCAGTGCAGATCCACTGCATGCTAATAACAATAACAGCAATTCATCATCATACTTATCAGTAGCGCAGTTTAACTCATACACCACGTCAAGAATAAATAGCAGTGCACAGAACTCAGCAAATCTGATACAATATGGAAAAGGTATACAGGCAGCAAGCGTCTTCTTTTTCGATAACTACACCATGTCATCATCCTTAGCGTTCAAGAATCTCCTAAACCACAGCGCGGCATACATGGTGGATTTCACAATGATATTGCCAGAAACAGGAAGTTTTACTGAGGGAGGGGCTGGAACAAGAAATGTGAAAATGAACAATGGATCCGGAATAATAAACCCTTCCTGCTATGATATTCAGATTGGAGGGATAAATATCAACTGGCAGTCAGAATCTTCACTGTTTCATGGCGGAATCATCACCCAAAAATATAACCATGACATGCTTGCAGCACCAATGGGGCCAGTAACACTTACACCAAATGAAACATACACCATTGATCCACAGATAGAACCAATACCACAAAGTTTGCCCGGGGGTGGTGGCATCCATAAGAGTGGTGGAGGCGGAGGGGGTGGGACACAGAATCCATGCACGCTTTATCCACCGGAGTTTTCTGATGTGAGCCTTCAGCAATCATCAAGTACGTGTTTTGCCAATGGATCTTCTGAAGGAAAGGTGGCATTCAGATATTGTGTTGACTCTCCTACCGGTGATGGAGCCATAACCATGGGATACTTTGAGATAGCGAGAAATGGTCAGAATATTCTTCTTGGCACGTCTGAGGCATGTCAATATAGTGGATATACAAAAACATTTACTCTAAACAATATTGGCTGTTATGAGCACCTGGGTATTGCATATAAAGATCCTACAACCGATCTGTGGATGTGCATAAGTCAGTTAGGTCATAAGTTTAATGAGTTTATTAACCCAGATTATGGATATATTTATCCTAATAAAGAGATTCAATCTAATGCTGGGAGCGTGTTGAACAGTAACGGTAAGAGTATAGAGCAGATAGTTGGAGGTATTTCTGCCAATCCGGCGTACCCAAGTTCAAGGATGGGTTTATATCAGGAGATAGTGTCAAAACATTCATATTATGGAGCATGCAATAGAAGTGTTGTTTTCAAATACAATGGAAACTCTTTCATAAGTAGTGGGTCCAGACAAAGTGACGTTTCACAATTTCCCGATTGCCTTGCGTTAATAGATGCGTCTGGCGTTACTGGTGGTAGTAATGGTAAGTTATTAAATATCGTGCTAGATAGTATAGAAATAGGGTTAACGATTGCAGGAATTGCTTTTCCTCCAAGCGAAGGAGTCGCTGCTGTAATTTCAGTCTCTATCTCTTTATACCAAATTTATTCGTCTGCGGACTCAATCCCTAAGAATTGGGATGTTAATAATGGAAAGACATTTTCCTTTAGTGCCAAAGCAAATAGTTCAGAGCCAAACCTTGGAAAAAATTACTTTTACTATGGCTGTTATCAAAATTCCATAGTATTTAATCAGAATATTACTACCTATATTGGAACAATTATATCCAAGAACCCTCCTTCTCACTATATGAACACATTCTCGTTTAACGAAGGATTCGTGTTATTTAATACATCGCTTATAGGACAGACATATATCCCAACCTATGATGTAGGCATGACAAATCCAGTCTACTATGAGTATTACGAGGGAACATAAGAGGGGAGGATGAAAAATATGATGAGAAAATATCAGCCAATTCTTTTTGATCTTACTTTGCCTGACATTACAACTGTAATGACATTGGATATCTTTTTATTGTGTCTGTTCGCATTATACAACCCTATTCTAGTGATTAATCATTTATATATATTTTTACTAACAAGTATAGGATTTATTATATTGTCATTGGTGATTTTATCAATTATAGCTAAAAGGTCTTATTATGGAGTCGAAGAAACAACGGGTTCTTCTGATATGAAATCAACAAAAGCGCGCATGAGGAAAAAAAGAAAGATACTACTGAGATATAAGCCTTTTTTCTTTGACCTAAACTTAAATAGATTGTTTCTTATCTTGTATCTCTGTATTGCCATATCAGCTGTAGTCGTATCGCAAGACACTATTTTCGTCATCAATCACCTTAATGAATATAGAGAAATATCGTCTTCACTCATTATCCTACCATTTATCATTTTAACTCCTCATTTTATCACTGTTGGCAAGGAATTCAAAAGAATGACGGGTCATTTCACATGGAAGCCTCCGGAAGAATATATGGATGCACTTGAGGGTGACCCCAAAAACTACACGGTTCAAATGTTTAGGCGGAGATTTTAAACCTTTTAGTGGCCCGATTTTTATCATCCCATGTTATTGTGTAGAGCAGGAATGTGATGTTTCCCACTCCCAATTGGATAAAAATGCAACTAATCTGAAATGGTTTGGAACAGCAATTTAATTTTACAAACTATTCTCTTCTTATGGGTTTTCAGTCCTGTCATCAGTTTTCAGGATATCCTCCATTGCAGTATTTATGTCAGTAAACTTTATCCCGTACCCAATCGCCCCCATCTTTTCTGATTTTATTGATTGACTTTTCAGGACCAGATCCGATGCCCTGCCGAAAAGGAATTTTACAACGAATCCGGGTATTGGAAGCCTTGCCCTTTTGTTCAGCGCTTTCCCTATGCTTTCTGAGAAGGCTCTGGATGTGCAGTTGCCTCCAACACAGTTGATCGGGCCTTTGAAACTGCTATCTTCCATGGCACTTGTTATGATTCCGATTTCATCTTCCATATGTATCCATGGAAACAACTGGTTTCCCGGCCTCACATATCCTCCAATTCCTTTTTTGAAATAAGGAACAAGTGCATCAAGAGCCCCTTCACCTTTTTCAAGAACAAGAGTTGTTCTTACTGTAACCACCCTTACTCCCAGATTTTCAGCCCTGTAAGCTTCCCTTTCCCAGGTCAGAACCAATTGTCCCCAGAAGTCCTTCCCTGCCGGTGAATTTTCATCCGCAGCAACATTCTCTGAATATCCATATATTCCAGCAGCGGAACCATTTATCAGGACTTCAGGCTTTTTTTCACATTTTGCAATCGCCTCAACAACATAACTGGTACCTTTTACCCTGCTATCCACAACTTCCTTTTCATAACCTCCTTTCCAGTGTGCAAAAATTGGCGCACCTGCTAAATTTACAACAGCCCCAATGCCATTAATGAATTCTGAAAGATCATCCGGTTTTAAAATATTGTACTCGAAATAAGCCTCAGCATCTGGAAAAAGTTGCTTTGCACCCTCAATGTTTCTTGAAGCGACATAGATTTTATAGCCCTTTTCCTTTAATGAGCGGTAAAGCCTCTTCCCGATCGAACCTGTTGCTCCGAGAACCATAACTTTTTTATTTTCCATGCAAGTGCAATATATTTTTATTTAATAATTTTTACAATAACTTGCCGGAAATATTTATTGGGAGTTTTTCTAAATGACAGCACATTATCCCTACTTGATAAGAAATGATAAGAGATAATTATCTGTAGAACATGTTCAGGTGTGAGAAGAGAAATAAAAGAAACATTCGTTTCTGGAAATTTGAGGACTCCCTTTGGGAAGAGAGGTGGAGCATTAAGGATGACTAACCCCGTTAAAATGCTTGGAAAACTATCCATGGAAGTTGTGGTGAAGTACGGCATTGATCCTGAAATTGTTGATGACTTTATTGTTGGATGTGTGGACCAGGTAGGGGAACAGTCCGCAAATATTGCAAGAAATGCCCTGCTGGCTGCAGGATTCCCGGAAACTGTGCCTGGTGCCACAATAGACAGGCAGTGTGGCTCCAGCCTTCAATCGATACAATTTGGTTACAGTGGTGTTGAGGCAGGAATTTACGATCTGGTACTGGCGGGTGGGGTCGAATCCATGACAAGGGTGCCGATGTTTTCAAGCATTAGGGACGATTCCACACCCTTTACGGATGAATTGAGGCAGAGGTATCCCAATGAAGAACAATGGTTCAGCCAGGCAAAAGCCGCTTCAATCATAGCAAAAAAATACAACATTTCAAGGGATGAAATGGACGTTTTCAGCCTTGAGAGCCATAAAAAAGCATTTTCAAGCATTGGCAGTTTAAGAGGCGAAATTGTTCCAGTTGAAGGGCTGGACAGGAACGGCGACAAAAAGATCCTGGAAACCGACGAGGGAATCAGGGGAGATACTTCCATTGAGAAACTTTCCAGGCTCCCGGATGCCTTCAAAGGCGTTGAAAATATAACTGCGGGAAACTCGAGCCAGATATCTGATGGTGCATCAATTACCCTAATCTCCTCAGGGGAAACAGCAGATAAACTGAATCTTGACAAAAGAGCCAGGTTGAAATCCTTCTCTGTTGTTGGAGTGAATCCAATAGAAATGCTTACCGGGCCTATTGAAGTAACACACAGGATTCTGAAAAAGGAAAAACTGGCAATTGATGATTTCGACTATTTCGAGGTCAATGAAGCTTTTGCATCGGTGGTGCTTGCGTGGATCAAGGCTACCGGCGCAAACCCTGAAAGAGTGAATGTCCATGGAGGTGCAATTGCCATTGGCCATCCGCTTGGTGCAACGGGATCAAGGATTGTAGGTTCAATGATCAATACTCTTGAACGGAAGAAAGCAAAGCGCGGGCTTATTGCCATATGTGAGGGTGGAGGAATGGCGAATGGCGCCATTGTAGAAAGGGAAGAGTAGGGCAATTCCATTGATCTGAGTCATATCAGATCTTTCTTAACTGGACAAAGTTGACTTCGTGGTTGCTCCTTTTTTTCAATATCAATTGCGCGTGGTACTTTGTCCTTTCTATATTCATCTTCAGGTTCAATCCATTTATTCGATCCCAGATATCCTGCCCTATCTTTATGGCATCTTCATCTGGAATTGATGCCAGTTTGTGAAAATAGGAGTTTGGGTCCTTGAAAGCAGTTTCCTTGAGCTTCAGGAATCTTTTCACGAACCACCCCTCTATTATTTCCTCATCGGCATCAACATATATTGAGAAGTCGAAAAAGTCAGAGACCATGAGATCATGAGATACGCCATCCACCCTGTCAGAATGGGATTGCAAAACATTCAGTCCTTCAAAAATGATGATGTCCGGATTCTTTATCTCTATTTCTTCCCCCGGCACAATGTCATATTTCAGGTGGGAATAAAATGGAGCCTTTATATCATTGACCCCTGACTTGATCCTGTAAAGGAAACTGATCAGGGATTTCAGGTCATAGCTCTCTGGAAACCCTTTTCTTTCAATTATATTTCTTCTGTTCAGCTCCGCATTGGGGTAAAGGAAACCATCCGTTGTCACAATATATACATTTAACGAATTTTTCCAGGTGGAAATGAGTTCTTTAAGAATTCTGGCGGTGGTGCTTTTTCCCACTGCTACGCTTCCGGCAATGCCTATTATGTAAGGCACCCTTTCATTTTCTATCTCAAGAAATGCCTTCCTCGCTTTATTGAGGCGCCGGTAGTTGTCATAATATACTTTTAACAGCCTTGTCAGTGGAGCGTAAATCTCCTTTACTTCTTTCAATGAAATGTTTTCATTAATGCCCCTTATTTCCCTCAGCTGATCCTCTGTAATGGTGATTTTCTTCCTATCCCTGAGTTTTTTCCATTTTTCCCTTTCAACAGTGACAAATGGTGTTTCAAAATCTGAGGCTGCCATTTTTTTACCTGTTGTGAAATTGTTAAAGGAATTTAAACAATATCATTCAAAATAACAAAAATTACTGTTATATGGCAATATTTTTAAAAATCAACATTTTAGAATGTTTCAAAACCAAATAGGTTATATAACATATCTTTTTAGCAGATGGATGGACTTGCGACTTTACATTGCGGCCAGGTTGGGCGCGATTCTACCAACATTATTTCTTTTATCTCTCCTTACATTCTCCTTTTCAAGGCCATATCTGCCTGTATATGGCAGCTTCATTCCAGGATACTTTTCTTATTTGTCCATGATTCTCCATGGGCATTTTGGAATAATAACCACTGCCATGTTTAAAGGCCCGTTCATAACTGGCATCATGCTCTATTTTCCAGTAACACTCGAGATTGCGGCCCTCACGGCCATTCTCACCCTGATGATAGGTATCCCGCTGGGAGCGTATATTGGAGACTCAAGCAATAGGAGCCCGGATTACCTCTCAAGAATAGTTACGCTTGCATTCTATGCAATGCCCGTTTTCTGGATATCCCTCATCCTTGAATTTACATTTGGAAGCAGAATAGGATTTTTCTCAGGATTGTTTGGAGGCAGTTCAGGGTTGCCTCTTGGAGGGCAGGGATATTCTTCTGCCCCCAATATGCCATGGGTGACAAACAATGTATCCAACCCAACACACATGCTTTTTTTGGATTCACTGTTGCATGGCGATTTTACACTTGCTTATATTGCACTTTTGCACCTTGTTATACCGGTGGTTGCCCTCACTTTGAGCATGCTGTCCATTGTAGCCAGATATATCCGTGGCGGGATTATGGATCGTTCTAACAGTACAAGCACAAGAAATGCAGTTGCAAGAGGGTTGAACCATCGCTTCATTATTGCAAACTATTCACTGAGGAATAGCTTTTTTCCCTCAGCCACAATAATTGGCCTGATGATGGCATATTTGCTTGCCGGCAGCCTTGTAGTGGAATATTTCTTCAGAATAAAGGGCCTTGGATTCCTGATAGTGGAAATCATAGGCAATTTGAACTCCGTTAGAACAAATGGGCTTGCTCTGGCCTCCCTGACCCTCTTCTTTGGCATCATATTCATTTTAGCAAATCTGGCCGCTGATCTTGTTTATTACATGTTGAGACCTGAGGTGAGAGTGTGAGGTGCTTTTATGAGTAAGCTGGGTTCATTTTATAAGGCTGGAAAATATGAAAATAAAATTGTGGGATCTAAACTCAGTCTCGCAATGCTTTTGAAGAAGAAGAGGTTCCTTGCGGGATTTATAATTTTCGTGGTTTACTCCATTATAGCCATCATGGATGTTGCGGTGCCTGAGTACCTCGGTGCAGGCTATGGGTTGATAACACAACTCACAGTATTTATAAGAGGGACGTCCACTGTGCCCCTTCCGCCCACACTGAAGCCGTCTGTCCTTTATGGCAGTGGGCCAGTCTGGTGGTATTACCTTGGGACAACTTATGACGGTATTCCAATTCTGCCTGCAATTCTTTCATCAATGTATATAGATATGGGGTATACGGGGCTCATAGTGTTCCTTTCATCAATGACTGGACTGTTGATAGGAACTTTTTCTGGTTATTTCGGCGGGATAGTTGACGAAGTCCTCATGAGGTTCATGGATGCATTCATAAGCCTGCCATACTATGTTACTGCTATTGGCATTTCCCTGTTATTCTCGATCTCACTTCAAATAAACAACATACCATTCGATGGGCTCGATGTTCTGTCAATTGCACTCATAATCTCGCTCTTTCCGGTTTATGCGAGAATAAGCAGATCCGCAGCAATGAATATTAGGAAAACAAGATATATTGATGCTGCAATAACAGGTGGATCAAACCATATTAAGAACCTGTTCCAGCATGTGATGCCCAATGTCCTGTCTCCTCTCATAATCCAGATCACGCTTAATGTTGGAAGCGTAATACTTTTTCTCTCCTTTATTGAATACCTAAATTTGCAGGATGTTTTCGGACTGTCAAAATTCCTGCCGGATTTGGGAAATCTTATTGCCCAGGGAAGCCTGATGGTTCAACCTGTGCCGGGAGGGCTCTCCAACTGGTGGACGACCGCCCTGCCGGTACTCTTCCTGGTGATTATCGTGGTCGGAGTAAACATAATGGGCGATGGGCTGAGAGATGCCCTCGATATCGGGAGGAGAGATGTGTAAATGGCAAAAAACCCTTTGACTGCCGATAACAAATCAAAATACGCCATCAGGATTGAGAATATTGTTTCCAGCCTGAAGAAATCAGAAATTAATGCCAGATCGCTTGATAACATAAGCATCAAAATTCGCAAGGGGGAAATTTATGGCCTGACAGGAGAAAGCAACTCTGGCAAGACAGTCCTTGCAGATAGCATAGTAAACATGATTCCGGATCAAAATGGAATGGTGGAAAGCGGAAGAGTAGTTTTAGATGATATGAACCTGCTCTATTACTTTGAAAATAAAAAACAGAGATTTTCACTTTCCAGAATCAAGGATGGAAAAAATAAAAATTCTACTGCAATCAACGCAAAAAACAAGCCTAAGAGATACGATGAACTTATGGGGGAAATAAGGGGCAAGCGCATATCATATATGATGCAGGATTCTTTCCGATCCCTAAATCCCTCGTTGACCCTGGGGGAACACATGGTTGAAGTGCTGCAGAAGCACAGGATTCCAGAACTGGGAGATCGGA